>DASUOS010000355.1:0-4676 GCA_036276515.1 Anaerolineales bacterium
GCAGTCTGGTATATGCAGCTGGACCAGTTCGACAAGGAACAGATCCTGGAGTCCCGGCTCTTCGAGTCGCACGCATCCACTCCCAACGAGAATGGACCCTCCTTCGTCGAAGAGCTGGCTGCTCCGACTCCGACTCCCGGAGGCGGCTCTGCCGCGGCCTACGCCGGTGCCATGGGCGCGGGACTGGTAGCCATGGTCGCCGGCCTGACCATCGGCAAAAAGAAATACGCAGACGTGGAAGCCGAAATGCAGGCGATCCGCGTGGTCGCCGAAAACCTGCGCAAGGAGCTCACCCAGGCCGTGGACGATGACGCCTCTGCCTTCGAAGCAGTCATGGGTGCCTACAGGTTGTCAAAAGAAAATGAAGAGCTCGCCGCCGTGCGCTCTTCTGCGATCGTGACGGCAACCTTGAATGCGGCCCACGTCCCGCTGCATGTAGCCGAGGATGTGATCAAGGTGATGGAGCTGGCGTTGAAATGCGTCAGGAAAGGCAATCTCAGCGCGATCAGCGACGCGATGTCCGGCTTTGCCATGTGCCGCGCCGCCCTGACCGCCGCCGGCTACAATGTGCGTATCAACATCAATTCCCTCGAGGATAAATCCGCCGGCGAGAAAATGCTGAGTGAGTTGAAGGAACTGGAAGCCAAAGCTGACAATCTCGAAAAGGACATCCGCCAGGTCATGACCGAGCGCGGCGGGCTTTAGAGTATGGAGTCCAGGAGCTTGCTCCTGGACTCTGCATTCCTAAAACTCATCAAAAACATTAACCTGGTCAATCGGCTGATTGAATACCATCTTTTTAAGATCGTCACCCCTTTGTTCAATAAACCGTTTGTAACTGCAGTACGAATAATCTGCTGGATTTTGAGCAAGACCGTGCTTGACAGGGTTCATGAGAACATAGTGCAGCCTGGCTAAATAAGACCTTTCATAGGTTATGCAGGTATCCCAATAATTGAACCAAACTTGCCTGCCCGGAGTTTGATCCCATTTATTCAATTCAATAGCTGTTATCGAATGTAGTTGCCTTATTAATTTGGATAGAGTGGCGGCACTCTCTGGAGCTCTGGCGATAAAATGATAGTGGTTGTGTAAAATTGCCCAGGCTTCCATATTCCAACCGAGTGCCTGTGAGCGGGACAGCAGCACCTCCAAAACGATCTGCTTTCTTCTATCATCGAATAATAAGTGTTGATTGTGTAAAATTGCCCCGGTGACCATATATATGGCGTTTGGAACGAAATAGTGTGGTGGGTTGTGAGGATATACTTTGTATCGGTTATCCATGAATCGGAGTATAGCGTTTAACGTCTGAAATGTTCCTTACAATCTGCCAGCAAGCTGGCCGACTCCATAGTCTTTCGTCCTTGATGCGAATATTCTCGCTTCTTATATGTTTTCTCGCCTCCTGCGCACCGGCCCAAACCCCTGACATACAACCGACCTCCACACCGGCGATTCTCATTCCAACTCAGTCCATCTCCACCCGCTCCCTTCCACCAACAGCAACATCCACCCCCGTTCCTCCCACCTTAACCGCTACGCCTCAACCCTGCAACCCCTCCATCGCGGACTACTGCATCACGGACGGCCACTTCCTTTTCCAGCGACCGATCCTTCCCCCTGGGAACACATCCGTAGATGTGACCTATCGCTTCGCCTCCACCGCCAATGGGACGCGCGACCCGCACCGCGGCGTGGAATTCCTGAATAAGTTTGGCACCCCTGTCCACGCAGCAGGGGAGGGCAGGGTCGTTTTTGCAGGGCCAGACGATGCACCGGTCTATTCTCCCTGGAGAAATTTTTACGGAAACCTGGTCGTCATCGAGCACACAGATGATCTTTACACCCTGTATGCCCATCTTTCTGAGATCACGGTCCGGCAGGGACAGCAGGTTGCCATAGGAGACCCAATCGGCGCCGTGGGCCAGACCGGCGTCGCGATCGGCAGCCATCTCCATTTCGAGGTCCGCCGCGGCGATGTGCAGGATTATATTTCACCCCAAAACCCGGAGCTTTGGCTGGTCCCCAACCCGGATGAGTCGGGTCGTCCACTTGGTGCATTACAGCTGTCTATTGTTGATTCGACCGGACAGCTTGTCAATCGAGCCGAATATACGCTTGCGTATGTTTCCGGCCAACCGCAGACATCGAATGGCATCTACTATGGAATCACCTACTCACCAGAACTCTTATTCAGCCGGGAGAATGCCGGGCTCAATGACCTTTCCCCCGGGACGTACCGCCTGGCCCTGTCATACAATGGTCATATCTACGAGCGGCGGGTTGAAGTAGAATCGGGCAAATTGACACAGGTAATTATCGTCGTGGAGTAACATCACCGCGAAGCATTCTTCGCGTGCTTTGCGGTCAAAAAATCAAACTGGAGAGAATATGGGCCTAAAACCTGACCACTGGATCCGCAAAATGGCGCATGAACAGCGCATGATCGAACCGTTCGAGGAGAAACAGGTGCGCAATGGGGTTGTATCCTACGGCGTTTCCTCCTACGGATACGATGTCCGCGTCGCGGATGAATTCAAGATCTTCACTAACGTCTTTTCCGCCACCGTCGATCCCAAGAATTTCGATACCAAATCGATGGTGGATTACATCGGCGACGTCTGTATCATCCCGCCGAACTCCTTCGCCCTGGCCCGGACCGTGGAATACTTCCGCATCCCGCGCAAAGTTCTCACAATTTGTCTAGGAAAATCGACCTATGCAAGATGTGGAATCATCGTGAATGTCACTCCCTTTGAGCCTGAGTGGGAGGGCTATGTCACCCTCGAGATCTCCAACACCACGCCTCTGCCCGCCAAGATCTACGCCAACGAAGGCCTGGCCCAGGTCCTGTTCTTCGAAGCAGATGAGGAATGTGAGATCTCCTATGCAGACAAGAAGGGCAAGTACCAGAAGCAGCAGTCGATTGTGCTGCCGAAGCTGTAAAAGATAACGAGCCGTGACATGTCCCCGGCTCGTTATCTTCAGGTCTAATTGCGAATGTTTTTAGCTTTCGCAAGGCTACTGATTATTTCATCTCTGCATCATAACTCTTCACATCCTCCATCGCCTTCTTTACATTGACAAATGGCAGGACGATCAATCCTGCGATGAAATAAAAGATCAGCGCCAGTATGCCGTAGCGCAGGCTGCCGAACATCTGGTTGGCCAGCCCGAAGATCAAAGGACCCGTCCAGGATGTGCCGCGCTCACTGACCTCGTAGAACGAGTAATACTCGGCTTCCTTGCCTTTAGGCACCATCTGGGCGAACAGGCTGCGGCTAATGGCCTGCGACCCGCCCAGCACCAGGGCAATGAAGATGCCCAGGATGAAGAACTCAGCCACGCGGTTCTCCCCCTGCAGGCCGCCGTAGGCATAGATCACCACCGCAGCCCATATCAAAAGGCTGACGACGATCGACTGCTTGGCCCCGATCCACCGGGCGAGCCTGCCCCAGAACAACGCGCCAAAGAAGGCAACGAACTGGATCATCAGGATCACCGCGATCAACGTGTCCTGGGGGAGCTCCAGCCCGCCGCGCAGCAGGGGCGCCGCGGCGAACGTGGACGAGACCGCGATCACGGTCTGAATTCCATCGTTGTAGAGGAAGTACGCCAATAAAAACTTCAACGTTTCCGGGAAGTGCTTGATTTCGCGGAAGGTTTTCCCCAGTTGTTTGAAGCCTACGCTGGCATAGGTCTCACCCTTCGGCAGCGGGCGCGCCGCATGACGCGGCCGCAAGCGTGACCAGGTAATGAATGAAAAGCCCAGCCACCATAGTCCCGCCGATGCCAGGTTGATGCGCACGGCCAGGTCGCCGGGCACGCCCAGGTCCTCGCTGAAGATAAAGAACGCCAGGTTCAAAGCCAGCAGGAGACCGCCGCCAAGGTAACCCATCGCCCAGCCATAGGATGAGACCCGGTCTCGCTCCTCTTCACTGGCGATGTCAGGCAGGTAGGCGTTGTAGAACACGATGGCGGCGCCAAAGGCCAGGTTGGCAATGATGAACAGCACGCCTCCAAGCCACCATAAGTCCCCGACAACGAAGAACATCAGGATGGTGGAGAAAGCGCCAATCCAGGCAAAGATCTGCATCATTTGCTTGCGCAGGTGGGAATAATCGGCAATCGCGCCGAGAATAGGGAGGAATAAGACCTGCAGGCCAACAGAGAAGGAAAGACAGTAGGGGAGGAACGAGTCGGGTGCGACGGGGATGCCAAAGAACCGCGCCATCCCATCGGGGGCAGCCTCCGCCGCGGCTGCAGCCAGGGAGGCGATATACGGTCCGAGAAAGACGGTCCCCACTGTGGTGCTGAACGACGAGTTCGCCCAGTCGTACATCGCCCAGCCAAAGATCTCCCGTCTGTCGTTGACCGTCGCTTGTGCGGTTGCCATGAAGCCCTCCGGAGTGTGAATGTGTTGGTGCACAAGTCAAAACCCCGTAGGACTATTGGTGGTTGCGAAAGTCTCGGAATATGTTAGAATCGGAGCATGCAAGAAACGGGAACAGGGAGGTGGAAAAACCAAAAATCCCCTTGCGAAATTGTCCATCTTCATATATAATCATCGTTTGCTATCCCGCCAAAACCATCGCGGGATGTCTTCGTGTGTATGCCGCATCCTGTACGATCCTCTGAATTTGAATTGCATCTGTTACCTGGCAAGAACGAAA
>DASUOS010000356.1:0-3609 GCA_036276515.1 Anaerolineales bacterium
ATTACTTTCTAAAATCGGCTAAGATCTTCGGGGAGAATATCGAAAACGTGCGGCAAATTTTCGAAAAACACGGCTATCGCAATTTTCGATTTGATGAACAGCATGGACTGCTGGAGTTTCATGTAAGCAGGATTAAACTGCTGACCAAGCTTGATATCGAAGTGGGCATCTCCACGAACGTGATCGAACTGCGCAATGGACAACCCGTCCTGCGCGAGCTCAAAGTGGATGTGACCACCCCGCAATCGTTCCGTTTATCGAAGGATATATAAAGGAGTTTCGTATGTTCCATATGAGCAGTACCGAATTGATCATCGTGCTTGTCATCGTCGTCCTGTTGTTTGGCGTGGGCCGCATCGGTAAGATCGCCGGCGAGCTGGGCAAGGGTGTGCGCGATTTCCAGAAGGGTCTGAAGGGTGAGGAAAAGACGGAAACCCAGGATAGCAAAGGATAATTCCGCGCTGTGACCGTACAAGTGAAAGCCCCGGAAAAGCGCAAACGCGGCTGGCGGCAGACCTTCCGTGCCTTTGGGCGCGCCCACCATAAGGCCAGTGCCCGGCTGGAAAGCTCCGCGCCCCTGCTGCAGCACCTTAACGAGCTGCGCATCCGGGTCTTTAAGATTTTTCTGGCTTTGATCCTGACGACCGGGATCAGCTTTGCGTTTTCCCAGCAGTTGGTTGAATACCTGGCGACGCCCATTGGCGGCATCGATAAGCTGGTCTCGATCGAGCTGACCGAGAACATCGCCATTTTCATGAAAGTCTCCCTGCTGGGCGGGTTTGTGCTCGGCATGCCGGTCATTGTCTACCAGATCATGGCGTTTATCCTGCCGGGGCTCAGGCGTACTGAGCGCGCCTGGCTGTTCATTATGGTGCCATTTGCCACACTGCTGTTTGCGACAGGCGTGGCGTTCACCTGGTTCATCATGCTGCCGTCTGCCATCCCGTTCCTGACAAACTTCATGGGCATCACAACACAGGTGCGCCCTGAGAACTATTTCGGGTTTACAACACGCCTGATGTTCTGGATCGGTGTCTGTTTTGAAATGCCGCTGGTCGTCATGTTTTTGGCAAAACTGAAGCTGGTCACGGCAAAACAGCTGCTGAGCGGTTGGCGCTATGCGATCGTGCTGATGGCGGTCATGGCAGCCGCTGTCACCCCGACCGTGGACCCGGTCAACATGGGCCTGGTCATGGCTCCGCTGCTGGCGCTCTATATCATCAGTATCGCCCTGGCAGCGATCGTTGGTAGAGGCTAGTATGGAAGGTATCTTTGGAATTGGCGGCGGCGAGCTGATCGTCATCCTGCTTCTGGCAGGTATCGTCCTGGGTCCGGAGCGGGTGGCCCGCGCCGCCCGCGAGATCGGAAAGCTCGTCAGGAATGTGAAGTCCTATTTCAGCGCTCTCTCCAGTGAGCTGAAAGTTGAATTGGATGTATTAGACGAGCTGCAAAAAGTCAGGAAAGATCTGAGCAAATAAAAAGTCAGGCGGGTTTCTTCTCACCCAATCGGGTGAGTTGAAAAAGTACCCGCTTTGGTGATGTGGAAAACCAAGGGGGCGGATATCATAAAAAGGATGGAGTTCTCTTCGTTGAGAACCGCCATCCCAAAAACTCCGATCCATCCTTCCTACAGCCAAAACCCATGGCAGGATGGACAGCCTCCCTCGAGGCAAAGGTTGGCCCGGAAACAGGCCAGTCTCCCGAAATCCCAATCAGGGGATGGACTTGGAAAGGAGATTACATGCCTTTGTCATGCCGTCTCCTTGTGGAAGGCGGCGTTTTTGTTACCGGGCACTCTACAGGAAAAGGATATGAACATCGAACTGTTACTGGAAAAGTCATCCCAACATCATTCCCATCTCTGCCCGCGCCAGATCCTCGGCGTTCGCATCGGGCTGGCGGGGATGGCAGCCCTCGGCCTGGGACCCAACCAGGGTGGCAAGCGCCTGCTCGCCGTCCTCGAAACCGATGGCTGCTTTGCAGATGGTGTTATAGCTGCGACGAATTGTACGGTTGGTCACCGAACGCTGCGCGTGGAGGATTACGGCAAAGTAGCTGCCACCTTTGTAGATACGAAGACCGCATGCTCTGTACGTGTGGCTCCTGCGCTGGATGTGCGCCAGCAGGCCTGTGCATGCTGCCCGGAGGAGTCGCGCCATTATTTTGCACAGATGCAGGCCTACCGCATCCTTCCTGACGAAAAACTGCTCTCGATCACCCGTGTGCAGCTTGTGACTCCGGTCCAGCAGATCGTTTCGCGGCCGGGTGTTCGAGTGGACTGTGCCTCGTGCGGCGAAGAGATCATGAATGAGCGTGAAGTCTTCATGGATGGAGAGCCGTTCTGCCGGGCCTGCGCCGGACAATCGTACTACCACGAGCTGGTGGAAATACCTGCTTTCTCGCTGAGCAGGAACAATTGATGGACCTATGAGCTTCATCGATCCCTTTGGCCGTGCCATCACATACCTGCGCATCTCGCTTACGGATCGCTGTAATCTCCGTTGTGTTTACTGCATGCCGAAGGAGGGTCTCCAATGGCAGGCACGGGAGGAGCAACTTTCGGTGGAGGAGCTGGTCCGGGTTGTGGAAACGGCCGCCCAGGGTGGGGTGAGGCGAATTCGTCTCACCGGTGGCGAGCCGCTTGTCCATCCAAAGATTGTGGAGATCGTGCAGCGCATTGCCTCCATCCGGGAGATCGAAGAGGTCAGCCTGACGACCAACGCGATGCTGCTCGAACGGCTGGCGCATCCACTTGCCCGGGCCGGGCTATCCCGCGTCAACGTCAGCCTGGACACGCTGGATCCGGAACGTTTCAAGCGCATCACACGCGGAGGCGACATCGGCCGGGTCTGGAGAGGTCTCGCAGCGGCTGAACGTGCGCACCTCGCGCCGCTCAAGCTCAATACTGTTATCGTGCGCGGACTCAACGATGATGAGCTGACTGCCCTGGCGTGCCTGACCCTCGAGAATGACTGGCATATCCGCTTTATAGAAGTGATGCCGATCGGCAACGCACAGGAATGGGGCGAAGGATTCCCCGCTCCGCAGGGCCGGTATGTCTCTGTCCAGGACATGCGTGCCCGGCTTTCCTCTCTTAACCTGCAGCCTGTAACGGGGCCTCAGGGCAACGGCCCGGCGCGGACGTATCGTATTCCGGGCGGCCTGGGAACCGTTGGATTTATTTCCCCGCTTGGGGAGCACTTTTGTGAGAACTGCAACCGCCTGCGGCTGACGTCGGATGGAAAGTTGCGTTCCTGCCTGGTAGGCCAGCATGAAGTCTCTCTTCGCGACGCGGTTCGCACCGGCCGGCCCTTGGAGAATTATTTTTATCACGCCATCTCCGCCAAGCCCCGGCAGCACAGCATGCAGGCTGCCATGCCTGCAGTTTCTCAGCGAACCATGAGCCAGATCGGTGGATAAAATGAAAAAGGTACGTACGTTATTCTTTGCAACTTTGCGCGACTATGTAGGTGTCCGCTCGGTCGAGCTGCAGATGCCGATGCAGACGGACGTCGCAGGTTTAAAAGCCCTGCTCATCGAGAAATTCCCGGTGCTGCGAGGCTTGATGGGACACATGCTGATCTCAGTCAACCATGAATATGTGTTTGA
>DASUOS010000357.1:0-5718 GCA_036276515.1 Anaerolineales bacterium
ACGCTGCTTTACGGCGAGCCCCAGCACAAGAAGGCCACCGACGCGGCGAACTACACCGATGGCTCGCAGAACCCGCTCATCGTCCTCGACAACATCGAGGTCAAGCAGATGACCGAGGATCTGACCACCTTCATGCTGACCAGCATCACCGGCATCGCCAAGGAGAAGCGCAAGAGCGGCACCGACAGCGAGACCATCACCGAGCGGACCAAATGCCTGCTGAACACCACCGGCATCGAGCCGCTGTGCGGGGAGCTTTCGGAGATACTGTCAAGGTCCTTCGTCATCAACTTCGACCTCGCCAACCAGGCCAGCGACTGCTTTCTGGAGTCGGAGGTCATCTCCGCCATCCAGCAGAACCGGGATCTGATCATTTCGGCCATCATGAAGCGAACCAGCCATGTGCTGGCAATGATCCGGGACGGAGCCCAGAAACAGGTCATGCGCCTGCTGCACCGAACCATGCCGACCCATGGCAAACGCCGGTGCAACGATTATCTGAGCCTGATGTACCTGATGATGCTGGCCGGGTCCGAGGAACACGAGGTGACCACCGGACTCGAGGATCTGAGCCCGCTGTTCATCGAGCAGATCCATTCCATCAACGACACCAGCCAGGAGATGGCGCGGGAGTCGAACCCCATCGCAACGGCGCTGGCGTCGCTCTTCCACGCTTATCAGAACGCGGTGGAGCTGGATGAGAAGGCCCGCTACGGCGAGGACGACCGGGCAAACCATGTGGTGGGGTTCATCGAACGCTACCAGGTGAGGTTCGAGAACGAGAACACCATGGAACCGGTGTCGGCGGGAAGACTGCTCGCTGCGCTGCGCAGGGTCGGCCGGGAATTCAACCTCGAGTTCGAATACAAGAAGCCCGCTCAGCTCGGTCGGCGCATCAGCAACGACCTGGACGTCATCCGGGACGCCGGGTTCGACATCGACCGGCAGCGCAACGCCCACACCAAGAACTTCGAGTACCGGATCTGCCACAAGAGCAGGTAAATGGAATTTTTTTGCCCAAACTGGATGATATGACGACACTGAACTTTATCAAAATCAAAGGCAAAACTTGACGCCATCATCCTGTGATGCTAAGTTAGAAGTAAATTTATATGGAGGTATACCCTTGAGAATCTAACGGAAACGAGCCTTCACGAAATTTTCGTGTTCCCATTTTGGATCGTTAAATTATCCAAAAAATGGCGTTCTGTTTCCGTAGATCTTGGGTGGCTTCAGCGTTTATGATTTGAATGCCACGTTTAAGACGTGGCATTTTTTATTTTAGCTGATTCCATGGGAATGGGACGTCCAGTATGTTTTGTTACAGCATGCTTGGAGGTCAACAATGTCAATATCTTTTCAAAACGTTACCTTTTCTTATGATAGTGCAATATCCTCATTGCTTGAGGATATCACAGTTCATCTTGCGGAAGGATGGACAGGAATCGTAGGGCCAAACGGTGCAGGGAAAACGACTTTTCTGCAACTTGCGGCAGGACATCTACAGGTACAGCAAGGGACTATCAAACGGTCCGGACATATAGTTTTCTGCCCGCAGCGCACTGACGATGTTCCGGCACAGCTATCACTTTTGATTTCTACGGTTGAAGCAGAGGCATGCGTACTGCGTGGAAAGCTAAGGATTGGCGATGATTGGGTAAGTCGCTGGCAGACACTAAGTCATGGCGAGCGTAAGCGTGCTCAAATTGCTGTCGCTCTCTGGCAACAACCGGATGTCCTTCTTCTTGATGAACCGACCAATCATATTGATATTACGGCCCGTGAGCTGCTTATAGAAGCGCTTACATCATTTCGTGGTATTGGTCTGCTGGTTAGCCATGACCGAGATTTGCTTGACCTTCTTTGCCAGCAATGTATTTTTCTCGACCCCCCTCAAGCCATAATACAACCTGGCAATTATACGAAAGCTGCCGCAGATGTTAAACGGGAAGAATCAAGTTTGCAGGATAGACGTCATAGTTTGCAACAAAACCTGGAACGATTAAAGGACGAGTCGAAACGTCGCTGCGCTAAAGCCTCACGCGCCAACAAAAAGAAATCGAAACGTCATTTGGCACGTGGTGACAGCGATGGGCGTGCCAAAATCGACCTGGCTCGTGTTTCAGGACAGGATGGTCATGCCGGGCGTCTTGCTAAGCAATTAAAAGGTCGTATAAAGCATGGGCAGGAACAAATTTCTGAGATAAAAATCAAGAAACGCTATGCAACTCATTTCTGGATCGATGGTTCCGTCTCTCCACGTCGAATCCTCTTTACTATTCCTGCTGACATAATCGCTCTCGATGAATCAAGAAAATTGCATATACCAGAGATTTCAATGCTACGTGACGATCGTATTGCTATTACTGGAGCAAATGGAATGGGAAAGACAACTTTTATTCGACATATTCTTAACCACATAGATATTCCTAATGAGCATTTGGTATATTTACCGCAAGAGATTGACATGATGAAAACCCGAAAAATCATGGCAGATGTAAATCACCTTTCCCATGAACAACTTGGTAAAATCATGACAGTGGTGAGTGCTCTTGGGTCACGCCCTGAACGACTGTTACATAACCTTGATATCAGCCCAGGTGAATTGCGCAAGGTGCTATTGGCGCTTGGAATTATTCGTCAGCCGCATTTAATTGTTATGGATGAACCGACAAATCATCTCGATCTTCCAGCAATCGAGTGCTTAGAGAATGCCCTGAGAGATTGCCCCTGTGGCCTGTTGCTGATCAGCCATGATTTGCATTTCCTCCAACAGGTCACTAGTAAACGGTGGCACCTGGGTCAACATGAAACGAACGTTATGATTTCTATAGATAATCGAAAGACAACGGATTGAGTATTCGCAGCTCCGGTTTTGCGGTGGTGCGGTGAACACCGCTGTCTCTTGCGGTGGATGACCACCGCACGCCAAACCCTTGCCAGACAAGGCGTTCATGGCCTTTGCGGTGGATGCGGTGGTAAATCCAGAGGTCTCACCCCCCTATGGGCTGAAATATTTTTTTGACTCACCAACCCGACATCCGACGCCAGGCAAATTCCGGCCCAGCGCGAGAGACATTCCCCAAATACCACCGCAACCACCGCACTCTATCTTCTCTTTCTTCATAACTATCTAAAAACAAATAACAAACAAAGAACCACCCCCTGCGGTGGGACGAGAAAACCTTCCACCGCACGACCACCGCAGCCACCGCACGTATCCACCGCAGCAGATGGTCTCCGACGGTTTCAGGGCAGCTCCGGTAAATAACGGGAAAAGCGATTAACCCGTATTTCTGGAGCCTGAAACCATGAGCCTTCTAAAAACCATGATCAAGCACACCGCCGGAGGGCAGGAAGCCTCGGCCGGATGTGAACCCCCATCATTACCACCGCAACAACCGCAGCCCGCCATCTATGTCTCCACCGGGCTCGATGTTCACGAGGTCGAGGACGCCCGCGACTGGCCTGAAGACCGGGAGATCGACGGCACGCTGTGTCGCCGCCTGTCGCCTGAATACTTTGCCTGGCTACGTTCCCGCATGCTCACGGCCCAAGCCGCGCACAAGGCCGGAAAGCTCCCCGAGGATGCCTGGAACACGCTGCGGAAGCGATTCAACGCCCTGCAGGCGCTGGCCATCCGGGAGTTCGGCAAGGAACTCCTGCAGGAGGTCCTGCACTCTTTTTCCCCGAAGAACTATCGGCCACCCGCGCTTCGTCCCGAGGCCCAGGAGAAACCTGTCGAAGTTGACACAAAGGACTGGATTTATCCCGGCAACCAAGCTTGGAAATGTAAGCAGCCGGTGACTTCCCAGGCTGTCGCCAAGGTCGACGCCATCCGTGAGGAGGCCATGGCCAAGGGCTGGTCCGAGGCACGCCTCTATCAGAACCAGGGCCGCTTCCGGTTTCCCTGCGGCGAGGACTACGGCCTGGTCTGCTTCGTCGATGGCGATCAGGAGATTGGCGAGGTCACCGAGCGTTCTATCGAAATTATCCACGGGCCGAAGTCCGGGCGTCCCAGCACGCTGCGGTTCTACAACCCGGACGTGCCGCAGCCGTGGATGAAGAAAGTGGAGGATTGAGCCGTGAAGAAAAAGAAACGCTACGCCAACGCCAAGGATGTTCTGCCCGAGGAACTCTTCGAGCAGATCCAGAAGCACTACACCGGAATTCTCTGGGTCCCGGCACCGAGCCGCTTCTATCAGGAGCGCCGCGACCTGGTGCTTGCCCTTCATCTGCAGGGGATCAGCAGCCAGGAGATCTCCAACCTCGCCGGAGTGACCACCCGCCGGGTCAACCAGATCATCGCCGCCGAACGAAAACAGGATCGGGACCGACAGTTGGCCGTCGCTTCCGGTAAGTAACCCCTGAACCGGCGGGAGCGCGTTTGGAGGCTAAATCGGCCTCCCGCCCCGCATCCCGGCTTGGGAAAACAATATTCGGCAGGATTTCCACGTGGCACTGAACAAACCGGACAAAGAGACGCTGGACCGCTGGCACCGCAACGAGGGCAAGACCGAACCGCCCCGGCGCGGGCCTGGTGCGCCCGAGGGCAACCAGAACCGGCTGCGTCACGGCATCTTCGCCGACCGTTGCCTGACGCCGGAAGAGAAGGTCATGTTCGATGCGATCATCGACCGCCTCAACCAGGATTTCGAGTTCAACAAGTCCAGCGACTTCCTGCAGGTGGAGCTGGTGGGCGTCTACTCGGTGAAGCTGGTCCGCGCCCAGATCGAGGGGAACACGGATGCAGCCGAAAAGCTCGACCGGATGATCCGCTGCCACATGAAGGATCTCAAGACCACCAAGATTGCTCGCGAGGGTGAGGAGCCGAAAGGCCCGCAGACCTCTCCGGCGGAATGGGCGGCGGCGCTGCTCGAGAAGGTGGCCGAGGCCGCCAACGCCCCGGGCGCGAAACCCTCCGGCCGCAAGAAACGCGGAAAGAATTGCGGATAACACCATGGAGGGATTTTCCGATGACCCCGGCACACGGCGACTTGCGGCAGACAGCTTCACCAGGAATTGCGGATAAGACGTGTTCCTTGCACTTTCGGAATCGGTATCTTCCGGCGGCCGATCATCATTTCCACTCCTCGATTTCTTCCTGCAGCTCTCGATATCTGTTTGGCATGTGTGCGTATAAGCCGAGCCGCATAAGCCAAGTAGATATAGGCATGTTCACGCCGGGGCTCTCTCACACAACCCAAGTAAATATTGGCATGTCGAGCCCCAGGCAGAACCGGCCAAGCCCCGCACACAGCCATTCCTTCGGCGGCGGCCCTCGCACAAGCCAAGCAGATATTGCCATGTGTGTACCGCGCCCGGAGCGCACAAGCCAAGCAGTTATAGCGATGTGCGGCCGACAGACAGAAAAGGAGAAATTCCGGTCAATCGATATTTCCCGCTCCGCCCGGGAGGCAGCGGGCCATCGTCATGATCATTCATCATCGGCGGATGTGTTCTTTTGCGGGCACTGTCATTCACCGTCTTCGACACTGTCTCGCCCAACGAAAACAGGAGCAGCCGAGGCCGCTCCCATCGTCGGGTCCGAAAGGATCAGAGGCGTTCGAGGGCTTCCTCGAGCTGGCCGTCCACGAGGTGGGTGTAGATCTGGGTGGTGGACACGTCCCGATGCCCCAAGGCCCGCTGCACCACGAGCAGGTCGTTGGTCGCGCCGTAGAGGTGGGTGGCGAAGGTATGCCGCAGCCCGTGCGGCGT
>DASUOS010000358.1:0-4945 GCA_036276515.1 Anaerolineales bacterium
TTCGAGGAAGCCATTATGCTCGATCCGGAAGGTTATGTGGGTGAGTGCACGGGAGAGAACCTGTTCGTCGTGCGCCGCGGTAAATTGATCACTCCCTCCACAGCGCCGGTATTGGAAGGGATTACCCGTCACACGATTCACACGATCGCCAAGGACCTGGGCTACGATGTGCTCGAGCAGCCCATTTCACGCGACCAGCTCTACTCGGCAGACGAGGTATTTGTCTGCGGTACCGCGGCCGAGGTGATCGGCCTGAGCGAGATCGATTTCCGCCGCATCGGGGATGGCAAGACCGGACCGGTGACCCGCTCCATCCAGGAGTGCTACCACGAAGCGATCCGCGGCCGGGTCGTAAAATACGAACACTGGTGTGACTACGTGTAGCCAATAAGGCTGACATAAAAACAGACCCAAGCATGCGGGTCTGTTTTTATGTACAATAGCCCGATGCAGCCGTCAGGATTTCTGATCATGGGCGTTTCAGGTTCGGGCAAGTCCACACTGGGGCCGGCTTTGGCCCTCGAGCTGGGATGGGATTTCTACGACGCGGACGATTTCCACCCGGCCGCGAATATCGCTAAAATGGCGTCAGGAGTTCCGCTAACCGATGCAGACCGCGAACCCTGGCTGGACTCGCTCAATCAGAAACTCGTTGCTACCCTCGAAGTGAACCGCCATCCCATCCTTGCGTGTTCTGCATTAAGAGAGAAATACCGGCAGCGCCTGTTCCAGAATGTGGACGGCATGGCCATTCTCTATTTGAGAGGAAGCTATGAGACGATCCGGACACGCCTGGCCGCACGGGAGGGCCATTTCATGAAGGAAACCCTGCTTCAAAGCCAGTTCGAGGCGCTCGAAGAACCCCCAGATGCGCTTATTCTGGATGTATCGATGCCTGTTCATGTTATGCTTGATACAATCCTGACAAACTATCCTTTGGTAAAGAGGCCTTGAGATAATGGAATTCAATTCGTCCACGCTTGGACAGCTGGTGAAGCAAATGGGAGAGGTGGGCAGGCGCCTGTCGGAGATCGGAGCAACGGAAGGCGCAGCAGGGAATATTTCGATCTGTGTCAACCGCAGCCTGGAAGTCCGGGAGATGTTCCCGCAGGTAACCGAGATCGAGCTGCCCACGCCCGCGCCGGATCTGCGTAACGCTACGTTCCTCGTCACCGGTTCAGGCCGCCGCCTCAGAGAGATCGCCGATGCACCGACCGCAAACCTGGCCTGCATTATCGTAGACCACGATGGGAAAATCGGGCGGCTGTACACGTCCCCGGACGCCAAATTTAAGCGTGTAACCAGTGAATTCAATTCGCACCTGGCCATTCATCACGACCAGATGCGCTCCCGGCCGGTCCAGCTGCACGCCGTGATCCATGCCCAGCCGAAGCACCTGACCTTCCTAAGTCACATCGCCAAATATCAGGATCGAGCCTTTCTCAACAGCCGCCTGTTGCGCTGGCAGCCGGAGACCATCCTCAACGTACCGGAGGGGATTGGCATCCTGCCGTTTCTCCTGCCCGGCTCCACGCACCTGATGATCGAGACCATGCTGTGCATGCGTGAGCATCGTGTAGTCGTCTGGTCCCAGCATGGGGTCATCACCCGGGCGGATGAGTCCATTTCCCATGCCCTGGACCTGGTGGAGTATGTCGAGACCGCCGCCCAGTACGAGACGCTCAATCTGTATGCCGGAGAGGCGAGCGCCGGGATTGACCCGAAGCATCTACGGGAGATCGCCGAGATCTGGAAAGTCGATCAAAAAGTCTATTAAATCTGGAAGGAAGCTTGCATCTCTGCCCATTTGAGTCTATACTCTGCCCCATCTTTTGTTTCCCGAAAAGGATAACTTTTGTAAGAATTCACGCCTGCGAATGCCAACGTTAGCAAAAATTGCTGCGAAACTCCCGAATCTTTCAACCCAAGGAGAGAACCATGGCTACTGTCCGAGATATGATCCGTAAAAAAGGCGGTGAAGTGTATGCCATCCCGCCAGAGGCAACCGTGTACGAGGCGCTGAAGGCGATGGCCGACCACAACACCGGCGCCCTGCTGGTGATGGATGGGGACGACATGGTGGGGATCCTGTCTGAGCGGGATTGTGTGCGCAAGGTGGATCTGGCGGGGAGGCATGTCCAGGAGACAAAGGTCCATGAGATCATGACCGGCGATGTCATCACCGTGAACTGTGACCAGCCGCTCGAGGATTGTATGTCGCTGATGATGGAAAAGGGTATCCGTCACCTGCCGGTCTATGACAGTAACAAGTTAATGGGCCTCGTCTCCGTCCGGGATGTCTTGAAGGAAATGATCGAGCAGCAGCAGGCCATGCTCTCCCAGCTGGAGCGCTATATCACAGGCGGCGGACGCTAACTTCCCAGAATACGGGTTCAAAGGAGCAGACGGGATGATTCTTCCCGAGTGGACCATCGCGGAACTACAGGAAAAAATGGAATCGGGCGAGCTGACAGCCCGCCGGATCGCCGAGCTGTATCTCACCCGCATCGAAGCCGTGGACAAGGACGGTCCCTACATTAATTCGGTGATCGAGCTGAATCCCGATGCGCTCGAGATTGCTGACGCCATGGACGCAGAACGCAAGGCCGGGAAAGTTCGCGGCGCCCTGCACGGAATCCCCATACTCATCAAGGACAATATCGACACCCACGACCGGATGCAGACCACCGCCGGGTCGCTGGCGCTGGAAGGACACATCGCACAGAAGGATGCCTTCCTCGTGAAGCAGCTTCGCAAGGCTGGCGTGGTCATTCTTGGGAAGACCAACCTGAGCGAGTGGGCGAATTTCCGCGGCAGGCGCTCGGTCAGCGGCTGGTCCTCGCGCGGCGGGTTGACGCGCAATCCTTATGCATTGGACCGCTCCGCTTCCGGATCCTCTTCCGGATCAGGCGCGGCGGTGGCCGCCAATCTGTGCGCGGCGGCGGTCGGGACCGAGACCGACGGCTCGATCATCTCTCCCGCGCAAACAAACGGCATCGTCGGTATCAAGCCCACGCTGGGGCTGGTCAGCCGCAGCGGCATCATCCCGATCGCCCATAGCCAGGACACGGCCGGTCCCATGGCGCGCACGGTCGAAGACACGGCGATCCTGCTCGGGGCGATGACCGGCGTCGATGCAGCGGATTCCGCCACCCGTCTCAGCCGGAAGCGCAGCTACTCCAATTACACAAAGTTCCTCGATCGCGACGGTCTCAGCGGAGCCCGGATCGGCGTTGCCCGGAATATGTCCGGCTCGAACCCGCGCATCCTGAAGATCCTCGACTTCTCAATCGAAGTGATGAAGAAGCTCGGCGCCGAAGTCATCGACCCGGCCGATGTTCCCAACTTCGACAAGTTTGGCAAGACCGAGCTGGATGTTCTGCATTATGAGTTCAAAGCCGACCTCAATAAATATTTGAAATCGCTCTCCGATGGGGAGCGCGTCCACTCCATGGAGGACGTGATCAAATTCAATGAGGAGAACAGCGACAGGGTCATGCCTTATTTCGGACAGGAGCACATGATCACCGCCCAGGAGACCTCCTCCCTCCGCGATAAGAAATATCGTGACGCACTGGCCAAAAATCTCATGTACGCCCGCACCAGGGGTCTCGATGCAGCCATGCGTAAGCATAAGCTCGACGCGATCGTGGTCCCTTCCGGCGGCCCCGCCTGGATGATCGACCTGGTCAACGGCGACGCCATCAACTGGGACATGGAAAGTACCTCTCCGCCCGCAGTGGCAGGCTATCCACATATCACCATCCCGGCGGGCTATGTCTCCGGATTGCCTGTCGGCCTGTCCTTTATCGGCAAAGCCTGGCAGGAGCCGGCTCTCATCCAGTTTGCCTACGCCTTCGAGCAGGCCACCCAGCTGCGCCGCATGCCCCGCTTCCTGCCGAGCGCCATCCCAAACCCGTGACGATCACCCAAAGCTCATGGTGGCTTGAGGATGAATGACAACTTGTCATACAACTTGATTGGGTCTATACTTCCTCTTCGGAGACTACATGCCTGAATTCGAACTTGCCCCCATCAAAACCGCCATCGAGCCGTATATCTCATTGGGCCGCTCAGGGTTATTACCAGCCCTGCACGCGGCCCAGACTGTTTATGGCTGGCTCCCCGAAGAAGTTGCCGCCGAGGTGGCCCGATCGCTGCGCGTCCCCCTCGCTGATGTGCACGGCGTGATCGAGTTTTACTCGCTCTTTTACAACGAGCCGCTTGGGAAAAAGGTGATCCGCGTTTGCACCGACCAGGCCTGCGCCCTGAAGCATGCCAGAGGGATCCTGGATGATCTCTGTTTCCACCACGGGATCCAGCCGGGACAAACTACGGCCGGGCAGGCGGTCACGGTCGAATCCAGCCCCTGCCTGGGGTTGTGTGAATTGGCTCCTGCGGTTTGGACGATGGACAATGGGCGATGGACTGTTGGAAACGGATCCAACGACAGCGCTCGTCCAGCGTCCATGGTCTATGGTCCCATCCGCTTGTTGACCGAAAACTGTGGAAGCGAAACGACCTCGCTCGAAACCTATGGAAACTACCCCGCCCTTGCCAAAGCTCTGGCGATGAAGCCGGAGGAGATCGTGGCCGAGATCAAAGCCTCCGGCCTGGTCGGCCGCGGCGGCGCGGCATTTCCCACCGGGATCAAATGGGAAGGCGCGGCCAGCGCACCGGGCGATCAGAAATATGTCATCTGCAACGCGGACGAGTCCGAGCCGGGCACATTCAAGGACCGCATCCTGCTGCTCGACGATCCGCACCGCACGATCGAGGGGATGCTGATCGCCGGGTACGCTATCGGCGCCAGCCAGGGATATCTATATGTACGCGGAGAATATCCCTATATTTTTCCCGTCCTGGAAAAGGCCCTGCAGGAAGCCCGGGATGCACATCTGCTGGGTGAAAAGATCCTGGGCTCTCCCTTTTCCTTTGAAATCGA
>DASUOS010000359.1:0-2923 GCA_036276515.1 Anaerolineales bacterium
TACAGGGTCAGATCCCCGGCGGTGGTCTCGTTGTACGTCTGGATATCGTTCTCCTGAATGGACTGAAGATGGACCTTTAGAAAGGCGATGATCTCTTCGTCTGTCATGATGGCTCCTGTTAATAGTCTTGCGAAGGTTTTAAACCTTCGCAAGGCTGTGGCATTACAACAACACCTTCAAATACGCATCCACCATCGGTTCCACATCGAATGCGTCCTCGGCCTGTGATCGCGCCGCGTTCCGGAACCGAGGCTGGTCGTCCAGCACTTCCAGCGCCGCGTCTGCCAGGGATGAAATATCGGGTGGTTTCAATTTCCAGGGGTCGGCGCCATACGGCACGAGGCGGCCCGCATCTCCCTGCACGATCTCCGTCAGCGAGCCGGTATCGAAGCCGATCACCGGCAGCCCACAGGCCAGCGCTTCGATCACCGAGTTGGGACAGGGCGGGTTCACCTCTGCAGAATACAAGGCATGCGACGAGCGCATCAGCCAGGGGATCTGCTCACGCGGCAGGGTATCCATGAACTGCAGGCGGAAGGCGGTCTGGTACTTCAATTTATTCTTTGTCGGCCGGTCGACGCGGCCGACGACCATCAATTCGATCTTATGTTTTTTGGCAAGCGCATTGGAAAGCCTAACGGCATTCAGCAGTCCATGGTTCTGGGCGCCGGCCAGGCTTCCCTCCACGACCAGCAGCCGGTAATGCAGGGTGGGGCGCTCGTGCAGCCCGTTCGGGGTATAGCGGGTGAGGTCGACGCCGTTGAGGATCACCGTCGAGGGAACGCGCGCCGGCTTGTACCAGTCCTCCCACCAGCCTTTGATGAACTGGCTCTGGTAGACCACATGGTCCGCCAGCCGCCTGCGGATGAAGGCCAGGTTGGCATTGCCATAGATCGCCCGGATCGTATAGCGCGGTCCAGCCCAGCGGGCGCGGTGGATCCAGTTGATGCCATCCAGCCTTTGTACGACGCGGATCTTGCGGCGGCGCGCCTGCCATAAGGGGAGCAGCTGCCGGGTCCCGGCCAGGACGAGGACTGCATCCGCCTCCTGCGCGGGGTCGTTGATCACCTCCACGCCGCGGGCGCGCAGGCCGTTCTCGAACTTCAGTCGAAAGGAGGTGACTCCTCCCGCCCCTTCGACGCGGGGAACAATGCAGATTCGCGGCATGAGGGTATTATAGCCTTTCACATGTCATTGCCCCGGCGAAATAGCCGGGGTTGCGAGCCCAAGCAGAGCAAGTGGCGACCGCGAAGCGTGCCTGTAGGCAAGCAATCTCCGTGTCCCAGAGAAAAGCTCAATGAAGGAGTGTGGTCGGTCTGCGAGGAGATTGCTTCGTCGCTTCACTTCTCGCAATGACATATCAATCGATTCTATGGTTAAATTACCCCGGAGGAAGTGATGGCCCAATCCGATTCTGACTTTGTCGCGTTTCTGAAAGCATATCCGGCCTACCCGGCCACACACATCATCGACGATCTGCGTGCCAGCGAATATGCGCGCCTCGACGTGGGCGGGCATATCTATCTCGATTACACCGGCGGCGGCCTGTATGCCGATTCGCAGCTGCGCCGCCACACCCAGCTGCTGACCGAGCATGTCTTTGGCAATCCCCATTCCAGCAACCCCACGTCCCTGGCCGCGACCCAGCTGGTGGAGCATGCCCGCGAGTATGTGCTGAAGTTCTTCAACGCCGACCCGCAGGAATACCTGGCGATCTTTACCTCCAACGCCAGCGGCGCCCTCAAGCTGGTGGGCGAGTCCTATCCCTTCCCGAACGGACGCTACCTCCTGACCTTCGACAACCACAACTCGGTCAACGGGATCCGTGAGTTCGCCCATGCCCGCGGCGCCACGGTGACCTACATCCCGGTTGCCCTGCCTGACATGCGGGTGGACGAGGCCCGGCTCAGCCGCGAGCTTGCCCAGCCTTCGACGAAAGGCCACAACCTGTTCGCCTACCCCGCCCAGTCCAACTTCTCGTCCGTCCAGCACCCGCTCGAGTGGATCGACGAGGCTCACCGCCACGGCTGGGACGTTCTGCTGGATGCCGCGGCGTTCGTGCCGACCAACCGGCTGGATCTGCGTGTTGTCAAGCCGGATTTTATTCCGATCTCGTTTTATAAGATGTTCGGTTACCCCACCGGCCTCGGGGCCCTGATCGCCCGCCGGGAGGCGCTCGGAAAGCTGCACCGTCCCTGGTTCGCGGGCGGGACGATCACCGTCGCCTCCGTGCAGGGTGACAGGTATTACCTGGCAGACGGCGCCTCCGCCTTCGAGGACGGCACCATCGATTATCTAAACATCCCGGCCATTGAGATCGGGCTCAAGCACCTGGAATCGATCGGCTATGATGCGATCCACGAGCGCGTCCACTGCCTGACGGGCTGGCTGCTGGCCAACCTGGTGCAGATGAAGCACAGCACCGGCATCCCCCTGGTGCGTGTTTACGGTCCCACCCAGATGGAGGGACGCGGCGGGGCGGTGACGGTCAATTTCTACGATAAGGATAACAATGCCCTCGACCACCGCTTCATTGAACAGCAGGCCAATGAGGCGGGCATCTCCCTGCGCACCGGCTGCTTCTGCAACCCCGGCGCGGGGGAGATCGCCCTGGGCATCTCCCGCGTGGAGCTGGATGTGTGCTTCACCCGGCCCGGCCACGAGGAGCGCCTGACGGTGGACGACTTCCGCCACTGCATCGACGGCAAATCCTCCGGGGCGGTCCGCATTTCGGTCGGGATGGTGAGCAATTTCAAGGATATCCAGGGTTTCCTGGCCTTTTCCAGAGGTTTATTATCCTAATTTCATTTAAACGCCTTGACTCTTAATCCTTTTTGCGTATAATTGACGTGTTGGATACAAAAACGAGCTAAAACACCGCAAGCGCTTGAGAAAAACTCTCGGAGCGCTTGCATTTGTTTGT
>DASUOS010000360.1:0-8409 GCA_036276515.1 Anaerolineales bacterium
GCCATCGCTTGCCTCCCTGACTCTTCTGGGGCGCTACGCGATGCGAAAAATGTTCGATCTGGAGCCCTTTCCAGTGTGGGAATCCACCCCGCAGCCGCCAGTCGGCAAAGAGTGGATGGCACGTCTCAGGCAGCTGCGCCGGTCCCTGGCGGGGAGAAGCCTGAAAAATACTGATTCCGAGAAGGAGAAGACAAATGAACAACAATAATAGTGAGCCGCGCACGCAAACCATCGCCGAGACCGACAACTTCCTGGCATGGAAGGCCGAAGAGCCGGACGGGGAGACCACCTACCATGTGGAGTTGAACAACGTCACCGTGCATTTCTTTGAAGAGGAGTGGACCGAGTTCCTGCAGCTGGTACGCAGTCTCAGCTGACCGAGGAAAGCATGCTGAGACAAGTGTCTCGATGAGACTACGACATGCCATCACTGATATACGCGGCATCGAGGTTGGGCATGCACAGGATGAAGAGGCGCTGACAGGCTGTACGGTCATCCTGTGCCGTAAAGGCGCCGTGGCAGGTGTGGACGTGCGCGGCGGCGCGCCAGGCACGCGCGAGACCGACCTGCTCGACCCGGTCAATCGGGTAGAAAAGGTTCACGCGGTGGTCCTGGCCGGCGGCTCTGCCTTTGGGCTGGACGCAGCCAGCGGCGTTATGCAGTATCTCCGCGAGAAGAAGATCGGGGTTCCGGTGGGATCGGTAAAGGTTCCCATCGTCCCGGCCGCGATCCTGTATGACCTGGGCCTCGGCCGCGCCGATGTCTGGCCGGATGCCGCTATGGGGTACCGCGCCGCGGCCTCCGCTTCGGCCGTTCCGCCAGCCGAAGGAAACGTCGGTGCAGGGACAGGGGCCTCCGTAGGCAAGATCCGTGGGAACAAATACGCAATGAAAGCCGGCCTTGGGACCTGGTGCATCGAAATTAACGGCGTTCTCGTCGGCGCACTGGTCGCAGTGAACGCAGTCGGGGATGTAGTGGATCCAAAGAGCGGACAAAAAGTTGCCGGCCTGCGGTCCGGAACAACTCTCGAGTGGATGGAAAAGAACAAGCCGCGGCGCGCAGTCCGATCGAATACGGTGATCGGTGTGATCGCCACCAATGCCATCCTGACCAAAGCACAGGCAACCAAGGTCGCACAGATGGCACAGGATGGCCTTGCACGCGCCATCCGGCCTGCCCATACTCCTTTCGACGGCGACACGATCTTTGCACTCGCCACAGGCCAAAAAGAGGCGGATGTTTCTACGGTCGGGGCGTTTGCCGCCGAAGTGATGTCAGAAGCCATCCTGCGCGCCGTCAGAATGGCAGGCTCCGCCGGAGGCTTAGCGGGGCTGTCTCAGGAATAATCTCGTACAAAAAGAGGATGACGGACATCGTCATCCTCTTTTGCAGTCACAGACCTCAGCGTTACCGCCTTCTTCCCTTCAGCTCGTCCTTCAGAATCAGGGTCATGATGACACTTACGATGCTGACCACCAGCCCGCCGAGGAAGGCGTTCCACCAGATGGGATCGGAGATGATCAGGTCAAGGCCAAAGGATTGGCCGATGACGCTCGTCAGCCAGAACAGGAAAGTATTGATGACGAGTGTGAACAGGCCGAGCGTCAGCATGATCAGCGGACAGGTCAGGAACTGAAGCAGAGGCCGGAACAGCGCATTGACAAAACCAAAGATCAGCGCCAGCCAGAGTATGGAGACCAGCCCGCTCCTCAGGTCGATACCCGGCAGGATCAGGATGGCTAAATACAGGGCGATCGCGTTGATGGCCCAGCGAAGAATAAATCGTGTCATGGTTTCTCCTCTTTTTGACCCGCAAAGACAACAGCGGATGTATTTGATTATTCTACGTAAAAGGCCTCGGACGGTTGCACTAGGCTCGCATCCATAACAACGTGCGGCGAGGCTGGAACCCCGCGGCGCGGATGGACTCCGTCATTTCACCGGCGGGAAAATCAAGCGATAAAGAAGAATGACCGGTTAGGGCGCGCCGGGCATGCAGCAGGAGCTGGGTCAGCGCTTCACCATCTGCTCCCCCATCCACCGCGGCATACAACGGCTCAGACCGGCTCCCCTGCGGCATCCAGCTCAGCGTGGCGAGCAGTTTATCCTCGCGGACGGCTGCCCATTGTCTGCTGTTGAAATCCACAAATAGAAGATACAGCCAGTTCCAGAGACCCGGCCGAAGGGCGTTAAGATTCCAGGCATGGTACCAGGCCAGCGAGGCCGGATAGAGGCGCTGAAGCCAGTTCAGCTGCAGCGGCCAGAAGCGCGGATGACGCGGGACGATCTCGATATTCGTTGGATGTTTGGGAAGAAAGCGATCGGAGACGGCATACCAGGCGGTGCGGCGGGCGACCTCCTGAAATCCTAATTCCGCATACAGCTTGACCGCTCCCGGGTTGTCATCGCGGACATGCAGCCAGACCGCAGAGGCGTTTTTGGCGCGTGCCTGCACCATGGCCCGATCGGTGAGAGCCCGGCCGATGCCGCGCCGGCGAAAATCGGGATGGGTGGCCACATTGGCGATCAGGTAGACGCGCTTGCCGTGGTCCCGGAACGGGATGAGGCTGGCGTTGCCTACGATGCGGCCCTCCTGCTCCCAGATATAACCGGTCAGAGGCATCGAGGCGGTCTCCGCCATGTGCGAGGCCCAGTGGAGGAAGCTGTCATCGCGGCTGGCCCGGCGCATATCCGAGAGGTAGCGCTGACCGTCGTTGTCCATTGTGGACGAGAAACACAGCTCGATCAGGTCCGCAACGGCAGGCAGGTCCCGCAGCACGTTCAGCGGCCGGATATTGGGATGGTCGTTGACCTTAATGGGGATCGTCACCGAGCTCATTAAGCCAGATTATAGCGCGTTGTTGGTATTTGGAAACAAGTGGACATATAATGAATGAGCGGAAACGTTCGACGAATGGAACACTTCAAACTTCAAATTCATGAACCTGGCGCGGCGCAGCCTGTTGGCCGGAGACCAGGTTCTCCATGCCATCCTGCAATCGGAGCTCCGGATAAGCAGGTTTCGAATTCTGGGCAGGGGCTATTACAGAACCCCTTCCCCAACCCATGTCAGCATCCTGACAGACAGGGAATTGATCCTGATCCATGAAGAGGCGCTTGATGACCGGGATGACAAATATGGCGGTATCTGGCTCTACCTTGCACTGAACAAAATTGGTTTCGTGTCCATGAGCAGAAGAAACGGCAGCCTGCTGATGTTATCCGTCCAGATGCTCTCAGGAGAATGCTTTGAATCAATCTTTCAAGCCTCCATGGAGCCTGAGGTCGGTCAATTGCTGGTGAAGTTTAGGGGATTGAGATCGGGATAAGCAGATCCTTATAAGTAGAAAACCCGGACGGGGTTGCATGAAAATCATCTCCAACCACCTGGCTGGATGCATGGCAGAAGCGTGCAGCACAACGTTAACCAAGTGAGAGGAGATGACCATGAGCAACCCCGATATCCACCATAACCAGGATCCTGAGATCCCGGATGAGAAAGCGCTGGAAAGGGAGCGTGATGAGCTGCTCCAGCGCCTCGAGGACTGGCTGGAGACACCCATGCTTGTGCTGGCCTTTATCTGGCTGGCCCTGCTGGTTGGAGAGCTGATCCTGGGGGAAAACCTGGCGTTCGAGGTCATTGGAACAGTCATCTGGGTCATATTCATCCTACATTTTGCAGTGGAATTCACTCTTGCGCCGCGCAAGTCCATCTACCTCAAAAACAACTGGCTGACCGCCCTTTCCCTGCTGGTACCCGCACTGCGGATCTTCCGCATCTTCCGCGTGGCCCGGCTGCTGCGGCTGGCTCGCGTCGGGAGAGGTCTGCGCCTGTTCCGGGTGGTCAGCTCGTTAAATCGCGGTATGCGTGCCCTGCGTGCCACCCTGGAGCGACGCGGCTTCGGCTATGTGATCCTCCTTACTATACTGGTGGTTTTCGCCGGAGCAGCGGGCATGTTCGCCTTTGAAAACCAGGTCCCGGGCGGTCTGGATAATTACGGCGAGGCGGTTTGGTGGACGGCAATGATCATGACCACTCTGGGCTCAGAGTACTGGCCGCAAACCCTGGAGGGACGTGTTCTGGCCTTTATACTCGCGTTGTACGCCTTTGCCATCTTCGGCTATGTCACCGCGACCCTGGCCACTTTTTTTGTCGGCCGCGATGCAGATAATGTGGAAGCAGAACTGGCCGGGTCCGGAGAGCTTGCAGCGTTGCGGGAGGAGATCCTTGCATTGAGGGAGGAAATACGGGGTCTTTCCAGACTTAATTCGGATCGATAGCTTTTTTATTTATGTTTCAAGGGCGTATAATCTCAGCATGGAATGCTGGACCTGCAAATCGAATTCAGGTGAAAAGAGAATCTCCCCCGGTCCCACGATTTTCGAGGGGAGATTCTGGCTGGTGGAGCATGCCTACCCGGTCCAGGTGACCGGCTGGCTGGTGATCGTCTTGAAGCGGCATGTAGAGGCACTGCATGAGCTGACTGCGGATGAGTTTGCCGAACTCGGAGCTCTTCAATTCAGGCTGACCCGTTTCCTGTTCGAGGAGCTGCATTGCGAGAAGGAATATATCTCCTGTTATGCAGAGATGGAGCACTTTCGACACATCCATGTGCATGTATTTGCCAGGCCGCCCGGCCTGCCCGACGGGTTGAGAGGCGGGAAAAGCTTTGCCTTGTTGAAGGTGGCCCCGGAAGAAGCTGTACCGGCGGACGAGATCATCGCTTTCTGCGAACGACTCCAAAGCAGGTTCCAGTATGACACTCGATGAGTACTTCGCCGGACGCGACGAAGCCAGGCGGCTTTTCGAGTCTCTGCGCAGGGTGATCGAAACACTCGATGAGGTGGACATGAGGGTGACGAAAAGCCAGGTTGCGTTCTACCGGCGCCGGGCGTTCGCCTGGGCCTGGATACCAGGTAAGTATGTCCGCGGCAGGGTCGCTCCCCTCGTCCTGACCGTTGCCCTGCCCTTCAGGGATGCATCCACTCGCTGGAAGGAGATCGTCGAGCCGCGGCCCGGGCGCCTGATCCACCATCTGGAACTGCGTGACCCGGGCGAGATCAATGAAGAAGTTCGCAGGTGGGCGTGGATCGCCTGGACAGAGGCAGCTTGAGCGCTCCACCCGGTCCAGAACCGAGAAGCCTGCAAATATACCTGAATCTAATACTCCTCTTACACCCGGTTGACACTGCGTTGGAGTGCTTTTGTTATAATGCCTGTATCGACAGGACCCAAGGGTCATTTTTAGTGAACATGGGAGTGGAGCAGGCTCATTTAAACTGGAAAATAAAGTCGAAAAGCCCTGGAAACGTTCTTTATTGGAAAAACGAGAACTCGATCTCAACAAGGAATACCCAAGATCTACATCGAACTTTACTCACACCGTCTGGTGATTACTGGTAGAAGAGTACCGGCACCATGGCGCTTTATAGAATCGTCATAGCGCGTTTGAACTTGATGAAAGGACATAGAAGATGATGCAGTTTGAACGATTTACCGAACGTGCAAGAGAAGCTGCTCAACGGGCAGCCGAGCTGATACAAAACTACGGGCACAATCAGATGGATACGGAACATATCCTGCTGGCCCTGATCCAACAACCCGGGGGCACGATCATCGAGATCATCGAAAAATTGAATGCGAATCCCGACGCCCTTGTGGAGCGCCTGGATTCAACGCTGCGGAACACGCCCAAGGTCACCATCTTTGGCGTGGGAGGCGCGGGCCAGATCTTCATCACACCGCGCGTGAAGCGGCTCATCGATCTCGCCAATGAGGAAGCCAACCGTCTCAAGGATGAATATGTGTCTACCGAGCACATTTTTCTCGCCATCCTGGCCGAACGGAACACGCCCGCTTCCCGTATTCTCGAGTCGGCAGGCCTGACCCGTGAGCGCGTCTACACGGCCATTCAGGACCTGCGCGGCGGGCAGCGCATTACCGACCCTGCGGCCGAGTCCAGGTATCGGACGCTCGAAAAATACTCGCGTGACCTGACTCAGCTGGCCCGCGAAAGCAAGCTCGATCCCGTGATCGGACGGGATAACGAAATCCTGCGCCTGATCCAGATCCTCTCCCGCCGCACGAAGAACAATCCGGTGCTCATCGGTGAAGCAGGCGTCGGCAAGACCGCAATCGCCGAAGGCCTTGCTCAGAAGATCGCCAATAATGATGTACCCGAAATTCTGAGCGGAAAGAAGGTAGTCGCACTCGATCTGGGCGCGATGATTGCCGGATCCCGCTTCCGTGGTGAGTTCGAGGAGCGCCTCAAGGCTGTGATCGAAGAGGTCCAGCGCGCCCAGGGCGAGATCATCCTGATGATCGATGAGCTGCATACGGTCGTCGGTGCGGGTGCGGCACAGGGCGCCATGGATGCGTCCAACATGCTCAAGCCGGCCCTGGCCCGCGGCGAGCTGCAGACGATCGGCGCGACCACCCTGGACGAATACCACAAGTACATTGAAAAGGATGCGGCTCTCGAACGCCGTTTTGCCCCGATCTATGTCGAAGAGCCGACCGTGGAAGATACGATCAAAATGCTCCACGGCTTAAGAGATCGCTATGAGGCCCATCACCAGATCCGCTTTGCGGATGAGGCCTTGGTGGCCGCGGCCCGCCTGGCCGACCGCTACGTCACAGACCGGCGCCTGCCCGATAAGGCCATCGACCTGATGGATGAAGCCGCCGCCAAACTGCGGGTGGCATTGTATTCCATGCCGCCCGATCTCAAGGCAATGAAAACCGACGTTGAAAAACTGCACGCCGAGGAGGAACAGGCCGGCCTGAATCGAGATTACGAATTGGCCGCCAAGAAGAAATCCGAGCGCCTGCGGCTGGAAGAGGAATACCATAGCAAGCGTGATAAATGGGAATCCGAGCACCAGCTCGATGAGGTGGTGGATGTGGACGATATCGCCTCGGTCGTTAACCAGTGGACAGGCATCCCGCTTACGCAGATGATGGAAAGTGAGTCGGAAAAGCTCCTGAACATGGAAGCGCGTCTGCACGATCGCATTATCGGCCAGGAGGAGGCGATCCATGCCATTTCCGATGCCATCCGCCGCGCCCGCTCCGGGTTGAAGGATCCAGCCCGTCCGATCGGGTCGTTCATCTTCATCGGTCCGTCGGGCGTAGGTAAAACCGAACTTGCCAAGGCGCTCGCCTGGTTCATGTTCGACGATGAAGATGCACTGGTACGCATTGACATGTCCGAATATCGCGAGCAGCATACGGTGAGCCGCCTCTTCGGAGCGCCTCCCGGATATGTGGGGTATGAGGAAGGCGGCCAGTTAACAGAAGCCGTCCGCAGGCGCCCATACAGGGTCATCCTGTTCGACGAGATCGAGAAGGCCCATCCTGAAGTCTGGAATGCACTGCTTCAGATCCTGGACGACGGACGGCTGACGGATGGACAGGGCAATGTTGTGGACTTCCGCAACACGGTCCTGATCATGACCTCGAACCTCGGCACAGAATATGTACGTAAGGGAGGCACCCTGGGTTTCCTGCAGCCCAAGACCTCGGATGAGGATCGTGAGAACCACGACAAGATCGAACGGGCGCTCAAGGGCGCATTCCGGCCCGAGTTCCTCAACCGTATCGACGAGATCATCATGTTCTCGCCGCTGTCGGTGGACCAGATGGAGGAAATCGTCGATCTGCAGTTGAAGGAAGTCCAGGACCGCCTGCGCGAGTACAACATTACGGTCGCCCTGACCGTTGCAGCCCGCAAGTGGCTCGCCAAGGCGGGATACGATCCGGCATTCGGCGCACGTCCCCTGCGCCGGGCGATCCAGAAATTTGTGGAAAGCCCGATGTCAGTCGAGCTGCTGAGCGGCAAACACAAGAACGGTGTCACCGTCGAAGTGGATGTGGATGAGGAGAAAAACAAGCTCGTCTTCCATACCTCCGAACCGGTGAGCAAAAAATCGCCGCAGCACGCTGAAGCCTAAACCAGGCGGGAGCAGTTGAAGAAGCTGCTCCCGCTTTTTGTGTCTTCCTAATCAACCATTTATCAAGTCCTATTAAGATGGATTAAATTTTTTAGGAGAGTGAAATTCATGCAAAGTAACAGCCAATCATCGGTGCCAAAGATCGTGGGGGCCATCGTTGCAATCCTTGTATGTTGTTCGTGTATCCTGATTGTGGGAGCCGGGGTCGTCATCTTCCGCACCGTTCAGGACGTCCCGGACCTCTCATCATTGATGACACCCATGTTCGACCCGGTGACGCCTGAGCCTACTCCGGAACTTGTGCGTCCGCCTGTCGATGAAGCCATAGATACGACCCTCGAGACTCTCGAGCAGACAAATGTGCCTGAGAACGATCCGTATGAAATGGCGTGCCGCCTGAGAGCGCTGTGTGATGTGCCCAGGACCGTGCCTGCCAAGCAATACCAGGTGGGGGA
>DASUOS010000361.1:0-8032 GCA_036276515.1 Anaerolineales bacterium
GAAGCCGCCGCGCAGCCCCAGCTCGAAGGCCTGGTCAAGCAGCTCCACGGGGAGATTTTTCAAGACACGCAGTTTCAGTCTGCCCTGCGCATGGAGCTGCTGCAGCGCCATGAACGAATCGCGCCGGTCGAAATCGTGGACGCCGGTGAGACCCATCTGCCATAGGATGGCCTGCGCCTTCTCAATGGCACCGGCTACATCCTCGACCGTGGAACGCGGGATCACGTGGCTTACCCGTTCCATGGCAGTCTCGAGCAGGATACCGGTCGGCTGGCCTTTTGCATCGCGCTGGATCTGTCCATTCTGCGGGTCGGGTGTCTGCGCGCTGACATTCGCCAGCTGCATGGCTTTGGTGTTCGCCCAGGCGGCGTGCAGGGACTTGGCGGTCAGGTAAACCGGGTGGTTCGGCGCGATGGCATCCAGCTCGGAGGCGCCGGGCCATGTGCCCCACACAGTCTGGTTCCAGCCGTGGCCCAGGATCCACTCGCCGGGCTTTGCGTCCCTGGCGCGCTCTGCCACACGGCCCAGGCATTCCTCTTTGCTGTCTGTCTCGCAGTCGATCTTTTGCAGGCCGAGGGCGTAATGCTGCAAATGCAAATGCGCGTCCGTCAGGCCGGGCAGGATGACGCGCCTGCCCATATCCTCTTTTCCGGCATGGGGGAATTGGGCGGAGAGACCTTCTACATCGCCCACGGCGGCGATCCATTCGCGCTCGATGGCGATGGCAGAAGCCTCAGGCTGGGACGGGTTTTGCGTGCGGATATGGGCGTTGAACAGGATTTTCATAATTACATGTGAGGGCAGACAGCTGTCTGCCCGTACGATGTCAGGTTAATTTTTCCAGCAGTGAGTTCAATTCCTCATCGGAATAATAATAAATGGTCACTGTGCCGCCTTTTTTGCCATGCTTCAGGGCGACCTTGGTCCCCAGGCTGGATCGCAGACGGCGTTCCACGTCGGTCACATCGGCGCTTGGCCCCGATCTCCGTTTTGTAGCCGTTTTCTGGCCGGAATATCTGCGGGTCAGCACCTCGGTCTGGCGGACGCTCAGGTCGAGGTTGATGATCTGGTTCAGGAGAGCTTCCTGGGCTTTTGCTGTGCCCAGGGCAAGGAGGGCGCGCGCATGGCCTTCGCTGATCCGCCCATCCACCAGGGCCTGTTTCACCGCTGCAGACGCATCCAGCAGGCGCAGCGTGTTGGTGACCGCCACGCGGCTCTTGCCGACGCGCGAGGCGATCATCTCGTGCGACATCCTGAATTCCTTTGCCAGATGCTGGTAGGCCTCGGCTTCCTCGATCGGGTTCAGGTCGGCGCGCTGGACGTTTTCGATCAGCGCCAGCTCGAGCAGCTGCTGGTCTGTGGCGTGACGGATGACCACCGGGACGGTCTTCAGCCCGGCCTTGCGCGAGGCCTGCAGACGGCGCTCGCCCGCGATCAGGATGTACTCCCCGTTTTTTCCGGGGGACACAATCAGAGGCTGGATCACCCCGTGCTCACGGATGGAGCCAGCAAGGTTTTCCAGCTCATTCAGGTCGAATTTTTCACGGGGCTGGCGCGGGTTGCGCTGGATCGAGTCGATGGAAACATGGCTGATGCCGCTGCCATCCCCGGAAGGCATTTGTCCTGCCGGGATGAGGGCTTCGAGCCCCTTGCCGAGTCCTGTACGTTTAGGCATGAATGCTCCTTATTCAGCGCATCACAGCAGAGCTGCCTCTGGCCTGCTGTAGTTTATCCATCCGTGTCGACGGTCACACCGTCGTTTTGCAGCAGTTCCTTTGCCAGGGCTTCATAGGCCTGCGCGCCAACGGACGTGGGTGAATAGGCCGAAATGGGAAGTCCATACGAAGGCGCTTCGGCCAGGCGGATGCTGCGCGGCACAATGCTCTTGAACACCTGGCCGGGAAAGTGGTTGTTGACTTCCCTGACCACATCGTGGGAGAGGTTCGTGCGCGGGTCATACATGGTCAGGATCACGCCGCGCACGCGCAGACCCGGAAAGAGCGACGACTGGACGCGCTGGATCGTCTGGGTTAGCTGGCCCAGGCCTTCGAGCGCCAGATATTCACACTGCACCGGGACCAGGACTCCATCCCGGGCGGCCACAAGGCCGTTGACGGTCAGCAGTCCCAGCGAAGGCGGGCAGTCGATCAGGATGTAATCGAATTTGTCGACCAGGGATTCGATGGCATTCCGCAGGCGGTACTCACGGCTGGACTCCTCCACGAGCTCCACCTCTGCGCCGGCCAGCGCCGGGGAGGAAGGCAGGAGGGAAAGGCCAAGCCGCTCGTTGAACAGCACGAACGAAGCAGGCGCGTCTTCGTTGACCAGTGCATCGTAGGTGCTGCCCTGCACCTGGTGCTTGTCCACGCCGAGACAGGATGTGGCGTTGGCCTGCGGGTCGAGGTCGACGACGAGCACGCGCTGTCCCATCTTGGCGAGATAGGCCGCAAGGTTGATGGCGGTTGTGGTCTTGCCTACACCGCCCTTTTGATTGACAAGAGTGTAAATACGGGTCATGTCGATTGAGGTTTTCTGATTTCGACGTTTCGCTTCAATGCAGCACTTCCATCATGCATTCTTCGATCTCGCGCGGGGTGGCGATGCCATCCAGGCCGACCCGGGTGACCGAGCAGGAGGCCAGCTGGGTGGCGAAGCGCGCCGCCTCCCATGGATCGCGGGTATTGAGCAGGCGGATGAAAAAAGCGGCGGCGAAGATATCGCCCGCGCCCGTGGGATCCACCTCCCGGACCTCGGGGGCGCGGAAGCGACGGCGGTCCCCGTTCCAGTACAGCACGGAGCCAGCCGGGCCTTCGGTGACGACCAGGATGCGCGTCTGGTGGGCCATGTGCTCGATCAGCTCATCGTTTCCATTGACATCTTCGCGGCTGATGACCACGGCGCCGGCTTTTGCCAGGGCCGTCTCTGAATGGTTCCACTCGCGCAGAGAGACGCGGCCCTCGGCATCCCACTGGCGCATCCAGCCCTGGGGTGTGAGTCCCAGCAGGGAGGGCTGGAACGACGCTGGCAGAACGGCCTCCATTTCATCGGCGATCGGTCCCAGATGAATAATCGGGGAGTCCCGCCATATCGTCGGCACAGCATCGAAATCGATCCGTGTGGCCTGGGCGCGCAGGTACTGGATGCGTCCGTGGTCGGTGTAGATATTTTCGAAGGTCGTACTTTGCGGGGTATCGAGCGATATGACAGGAATATCTTTCAGGGATAAAAGGGATGTCTCGGGCCCGGAGGCAGTCACAATCCCCACTTTCACTCCCAGCGCGCGCGCCGTCAATGCGGAGTAGGCGGCCGTCCCTCCCAACCGGTATCCCTCCGGCGTCAGGTCATGAGCGACATGACCGATGACAAGATATTCGACAGGTTCCAGGGAGGTGAGGTTGGGCATGCGTGAATTATACCGTGATAAAAAGCGTACCATAATCTTGCGAAGGTTGAATGCAAGTGGATCCTAGGAATTTACCCGGAAACCTTCGCAAGGTTCTTAAAATAAAACAGGGCGAATTCATCATTCGCCCTGCCGTTTTATTCCTTCGGCAGGATGACTACCTTGCGGTAGGGTTCCTCGCCAGTGCTTTCCGTTTTGACCTCCGGGTGATCGCGCAATGCGATATGGATGACACGCCGTTCACTGGATGGCATGGGCTCCAGGGTCTGGCGCCGTCCAGTCTTGGTGACCTGGTCCGCCATGCGCTTTGCCATCTGGACCAGCTGCTTCTCACGGCGATCGCGGTAGCCTTCCACATCCACCACGAGCTGGACGAACTGCTCGGTCTCTTTGCCCACGATCAGCGAGGCCACATACTGGAACGCGGACAGCGTTTCAGACCGGCGGCCGATGAGCACGCTCAGGTCCTTGCCGCGGATATCGACTTGAATGTTGCGGCGGCCGTCGCGCTCTGTGGCGCCATAGTTCGCCGACACCTGGGCCTCAAGATTCAATAGATGCAGCAGCCTGGAGATAACTGACTCCGTATGGTCAAGGAGTGGATCATGCTCGGGCTGGGTCTCCGTCTCTTTAAGGGGAGCCGGCTTCTCCTGAGGACGAGGCGGGGCAGGCTGTTCCTGCGGTACCGGTTTTGGTTCAACACGTCTCACTTCTTTTTTCGGTTCAGGAGCAGGTTTCGTTTCGGCAGGCGGCGGTCCGCCCACAGGATTGACGGTCAAACGGACGCGCACCTGTGGCTTGCCCAGGCCGAAGAAGCCCTTGTTGCCTGCATCCAGCACTTCGACACTGACGGCATCTGCGGTCAGCCCAAGCTGTTCAAGGCCCTGCTTGATGGCTTCCTCCACCGTCGGTGCGATCACTTCCAGCGTGGTTCGTTCATTCATACCCGCCTCCTACTTTGACTTTTTTGCAGCCAGCTGCTGCTTTGAGCGGCCGGGGATCAGGCTGCTCCAGTTGGCTTTTCCCTGCATGGCGTATTGGATGATACCCAGCAGGTTGCTGGTAATAAAGTAGACCGCCAGGCCGGAGGGGAACGTCAGAGCGAACCAGCCCAGCAGCAGCGGCATGTAGATGCTCATCATGTTGCTCATGGCCGCACTCTGGTCGCCCGGATTGGCGGTGGCAGGCATGGTCAGCTTTGCCTGGACGTAAGTGGTCAGCGCCACGATGATCGCCAGGGTAGGCAGGCCAAAGCCAAAGATAGCCACCGATTCAGGGCGGCCCAGGTCCATCCACAGGAACTTACTGTTGAGCGGGATGAGCTTAGAAACATCCAGGAAGGAGAAGGCGCTGGCGCTTCGGGAGAGCTCGAGCAGACCCAGGGGGGTGACGGCCAGAGCACGGGTGATGCTCTGGTAGAGTGCAATGATGATCGGGAACTGGAGCAGGGTCGGCAGACAGGAAGCAAATGGATTGATGCCGCGTTCGCGATAGATGCGCATCTGCTCCTGGGCAAGTTTTTCCTTGTCCTTGGCATACTTCTTCTGGATATCCTGCCATTCTTTATCCGTCTGCAGATTCTGCATGGCAGATGCACCCTTCATCTGCTGGGCGTTCAGCGGCCAGGTGACAATACGGATCAGGATGGTGAACAGGATGATCGCCACCCCGAACATGTGCGGACCTGCCCCCAGAAGGTTATAGATCCACAATAAAACGCTTGTAAAAAGGGAGACAAAAAGATCCCACATGGTTCCTCTTAATTTTCGTCGGTAAACGTCCAGACCGTTCGGCCACTCTGGTCGAGTGCGGCCAGGTAGAAATCCGCCTCCAGAGGGGCGACGAGCGTCAGGCCGCCGGCTGAGACGGGCGTGGTATAGATCTTGCCGCCTATATCCTGCGACCAGAGCACCTTTCCTTCCCGGTCCAGGGCGTAGACGGAGCCGGATTCGGTGGCCAGCAGGATGCTCTCACTCTGGACCAGGGGACTGGCTGTAATAGGGCCATCCGGCTGGACCGGCGGCCAGTTCAGGCCCGTCGTCTCGGTGTTGAAGGAGTAGAACCTGCCTTCGAGATCGCTGAAGTACAGTGTATCACCGTCCACCTGGGGAGTGCTCCAGATCCAGTACTCCGATTCGAGGACGGGACTGTGCTCACCGGTTTCGGGGTTGAAACGAATCAGCTGAGAGGCGAGCGAGCCGACATACAGCATCCCATCTGCGCCCAGGACTGCCGAGCCGGGGACCGCTCCTTCGACATCCTCGTGCCAGAGAAGCTCGTAGGTGTTCACATCTACGGCGACCACACTGTGATCGAGCGAAGTGATGAAAACGCGCTCTCCATCCGTAACCGGCGCTGCCCACAGGCGGCCTTCGACAGGAATGGATTTGACAGCCTGCTTGTTGGACTGCCCATCCTGCAAGTCCAGGATGTACAGGTTGCCATCGGCGTTCACAGCGAAGAGCGTATCCCCCACAACCAGGGGCGGCGCGACCCAGTGATCCTGTGCGCCGGTGAAGACCCAGGCTTCGACTGGAGCATTCGTTTCGGGATCGACGTTCGCAGGGTTGAGGGCGACCAGGCTGTAGGCCGACCCGGCGCTGCCAACGATGATCTGGCCATCTGCTGTGATTACGGGCGTGGAGAAGAAGGCCAGATCGTTATTGCTGTTTGCCGGATAGCGCCAGAGTTCCTGCCCGTCCTTCAGGTTGATGGCGTAAACGTGAGGGCCATCGGCGAGATAGGCGGTATTGTCATCGGCAGCCAGGCCTGGCCAGGTTGTTCCGCGGATGGGTCCGCCCGAACATGCGCTCAGGGACACAGCGGCGAGCAGAGCGATGGATACAAACAAGAGTTTCTTGCTCATTGGAAAAAATGATACTCCTATGGTACGGGGTCGTAGCCCCCGGGATTGAACGGATTACAGCGCAGCACACGCCAGCCTGCCATCAGGGAACCCCTGATGGCACCGTATTTATAAACAGCCTGGTATCCGTAATGGGAACAGGTGGGATAAAAGCGGCAGGTGTTTGGCGGGAGGCCGCGCGAGAGCGTCATCTGATACAAACGGATCAGCGCCAGGAGGGCAATGCGCGGCCAGTTGAAGACCGTACGCGGCATGTCACGCAGACGCGGTTCGTTTGGATAATCGTGTGAATGAGGCTCAGGATTCATTCGTGGAGCGTTGGTTCAGGATCTGAGCGCGCCGCAGGAGGTTGAGCAAAGCCTGGCGGGTCTCTTCCAGGGTGGCGGTGACCAGGCCGGCTCGGGCGATCAGGATCAGGTCCAGATTCGGGGCGATGTCTGGGAGCAGGGACCGCATGGCTTCCCGAAGGAGGCGCTTTGCCCGGTTGCGATGGACGGCCGTCCCTATGGTCCGTCCGGCCGCCACACCTACTTTGAGACGCGGCTGTTCATGGGTCTGAACTATCAACACAACAAGCGGGTGGGCATAGGACTTGCCGGAACGCCGCACCCGCTTGAAGTCTTCGGACCGGGTCAGACGAAACTTTCTCTGCACCCGCTACCTCGAACGCGCTTGAGTTATATGGCCGCCTACCAGCGGACCTTCTTCACGTGCTTGTTGGAAGTCACCGTCAACTGTTTGCGACCGCGCAGGCGGCGGCGCTTGAGGACCGCCCGCCCATCGGCTGTCGCCATGCGCTTACGGAATCCATGCACGCGCACGCGGCGGCGGATTTTCGGCTGATACGTACGTTTTACCATTCTTCGTTCCTCACTTTGAAAAACTGCGCAGGGGTTTGGTTAGAGGCGCAGTATTAATATGCAACAATTCCCGAACTATTCGGCACAACATTATACCGTAAGGGTTCTGATTCGGTCAATCGAGGGAAGCTAATGGATGCGCTAAAAGTATGTAGGTGAGTTCTACCACAGGCGGGAAACCTCAATCCCGGAGTCACTCCCTACGTGCATCGCGACAGGTGAAACACGGGGACATGTAAAAAGAAACTCCGTGACTCAGTGTCTCCGTGGTGAGTGGGTGGGTCCATCTACAACCTTTGAGTGCTCCCAAGCTAATCCTTCTTCACGCCGTTGCGGGTGGGATAGACCGGGAAGGCCAGCAGCTCCGAGAGTCGCTTGGCGCCTTCCGGGCTGGCCACTGCAATGATCTCATCCTCGGCCTGCAGGGTGCTGTCGCCGCGCGGCAGGGTCATGACACCGTCGCGGATGATGGCTCCAATAACACAGTGCCCTGCCAGATCCAGATCTTTGAGTTCAACACCGATCACCTTTGCCCCGGCCGGGATTTTTTCCTCGACCACCGAATAGCGGCCGCGGCGGATCTTGAACAGGGTCATCATGTCCCCCAGCGACATCTCCTCCTGGATCAGGTGGGCGAACACATCCGCCGAGTTGAGCGCCACATCCACCTTGAAGTTTTCGTTGAAGAGCCAGGCGTTGTTGGGATTGTTCACCCGCGAGATGGTGCGCGGCACGTCAAAACGCGTCTTGGCCAGATAACAAATGATCAGGTTGGCCGAGTCATTGCTGGTCACAGCCGCTACGGCATGGACCTCACGAATGCCGGCCGCTTCCATGACGCTCGGATCGACCGGGTTGCCTTCATAGATCACCTCGGTCGGCAGTTCCTGGTGCAGGTAGCCC
>DASUOS010000362.1:0-15389 GCA_036276515.1 Anaerolineales bacterium
GTCGAACAACACGGGGTTTGCGCGCCTGTCCATGACCATGGGTGCAACCACAGAATATAAACCCTCGGCATGTTTTTCGATAAGGGCACGCAGGATCGAGTGGGTGACCTGCGGCTGGTCGGCGAGTAGAAAGATGGCGCCTCCCACTCTTTGCCCAGCACTTTCAACTTTCTGCAGCTGGCTTAAACCGGTGCGAATCGAGCTGCCTTGTCCACTTTGCCATTGCGGATTATGGGCCACTTCCGCGCCAAGGTCCCTCACCGCCGATCCAATCTGATCGGCATGTGCGCCGCTGACCACCACAACCGGGGAGAGACCTGCCGCCTGCGCTGTCCTTGTCACCGCTCGAACAAAAGGTTCGCCGCGCCAATCGAGTAATTGTTTCGCCTTGCCATACCGGGAAGACTCCCCCGCAGCCAGAACAATCCCGGCAATGGGTTCATGCACTGCATGGATCTGTTCATGTAGCAGGCTTGAAATGAGTACTGAATCGTAGCCGGAAAGAAGAGGCTGGACCATTCCGTGCGCTGTGGCCTGCAGCTCCGCCGAGTCAGCCTGGTTGAGCAGGACAACCTTGTGGGCTTTGTCCGGGATATTCTTCAACCCACCGTTTGGGTGCAGGAGTGCCCGGGTTATCGATTCGGCGTGGATGGTTTCGCCAGGGTACAGTCCACTAATTTCAGAATAGAGCTCCGCACGGTGTACAGTTTCATTCGAGAGTGTTTTTCCAAGAGCAGAGAGACCCACAACCTGGACAACTCGCTCCGCAAACCCAGGGATCGCAGGCTCATGCTCCGCCCAGGCTTTGATCGGTTTTTGCCTGGACCCGTCAGCTTCGATCAAGAGGGGAATGTCATGGTCGTCACTGAACTGGTGCAGCCATTCCAGCAGACTTTCATGCACCGGTTTTGTCCTATCTCCATCCATCTGGCCGGTGACAAGCAGGATCCCCTTTAAGCCCTGTTCCAGTTCTTCCGGAGGCGCGGGCGAATCGGTCATGATATGTTGATCGGCCAGCTGGACCTGCCAGGCTCCCAAATGAGACGTGGCTGTCACGATAACGGGATGTGAAAGTGTTCTTGCGAGCTGGAACAACGCAGTGGTTTTTCCTCCTGAGCCGGCGAATGCAATGCATCCAGATAAATCCGCGCGCAATCCGCGGGCGATCGATAGACTCATTTTTTTATTATACATCGTTCATTCCGTAACCCATGAAGAGGTAAGGTATAATAGGCACGCCGTTCAAGAACGGTGACATCTACACCAAGGCAAAGTGATGGCTAGCAACCCCCTAATTTCCCCAGAATACTGGACGAACCTCCAGATTACCCGACAAGACGTTGAATTTCTCCATAACTATCTGTTCGAACACGAGACCCCGTTAACGGCCCGCGAGCTTGTATCTGTTTTCATCGATGATCATGTTCGCGCGGAACGACTCGCCACCCGGAGGCAGAGGGAAGCCGGTGGCAGGACCTATCTTCCCAAAGACTCCTATCAAGTGGGCGATGACCTGCTCTTCCCGTCATTGGATTGGAAGCATGGCAAGGTGAAAGCCGTCCGAGCGGGAGTCAACCCTGAGATCGGGTCCTTCGATGTCCTCTCCGTGGATCTGGACGGCGGCGCGGAACGACTATTCGCGTCGAACCTTGCCTCGCATACCCTGAATGACCAGCCGGTGACGGTCGAGGATGACGAATTCGATACGGAGGAGATCAAGCAGCTGTATGGCGGCTTGATCGAGAAGAAAATCGAAGCCGCATTCCGGGCAGACGATGAGATCGTCCGCATTGCCGGCCGCTGGTTCCCGCGCGCGCTCCTCATCGACGTCAACGTAGGACACCTGAATTTAGCGGAAGCCGTTCTGGATATGGCCGGAGGCGAGCCTCTGCCGACGCCTGCTCTCCTGAAGGATGTGTCCCTGCCCGAAGGAGTAAATCCGAAGCTTGCCGAGTTCTCTCTGAACCTGGCGCTGCAGGAAGATGATCGCTTCGATGAGGTGGGACCTGCCGGTCAGGTTTTATGGTGTCTCCGCAGGCTCGAGCCCCAGGAGGTCCAGGAAGTTCCGCTCTATCTGCAATACAGTCCAATCGAGTATGACCGGTCTGTCCTGGATGATCAGATGCTCAACCTGGAGGCTCATCTCGACGATGAATTAAATGATCCAGATACGGATCATGGCACGGATCTCAAGGAAGTCACGATCTCTCTAATCTTCCCTCATCTGCGGGCGGGAACGCTGCCGCTCTCGGACCGGGTACGCTCCCTCTTCCCGACCGCGTACGAGTCTCCGCGGGTTCGCTTTACGCTCGTCGATGGCCGCACCAAAAAACGGATGCCGGGCTGGGTGGTTCGTGAGCACCGCTACGTGTATGGCCTGCGTGAATGGTACAAGGCGAACGAATTGATGCCTGGCAGCCTGATCCGCATCCAGCGCAGCGAAAATCCGGGCGAGGTCATTATCGAAGCAAAGACCTATCGTGCGACCAAGGATTGGGTGCGCACCGTGATCGTCGGCGCCGATGGGGTGCTTGTGTTTGCCATGTTGAAGCAGCCCATCTCCGCTGAGTTCAACGACCGCATGGCCTTTGCCATCCCGTCGATGGGCGCGGTGGACCAACTGTGGCTGCAGAACAACAAGCGCCCCTTTGAAAAACTGGTGGCGGATCTGATTCGTGAGATGTCCAAGCTGACCCCGCAGGGACATGTCCATGCACAGGAGTTATATTCCGCTGTGAACATTGTGCGGCGTGTGCCGCCTGCCCCGCTGTTCGCTCTGCTCTCCAGCAAACCGGAATTTATTCATGTCGGGGATTTGCATTTCCGTCTGGGTGAATCGGAGTGAGGTATGTTAGAGACTAAACGAATTAGTATTGTCAAGCCGACGGTAAATACTCCCTTCCATGTGGATTTCAACTGGTGGAAGAAGAACGAACGCGACTGGCACGTCTATTTGCGCTCCCTGTTATGTGCCGAACACCAGGAGGCGTTCGCCGAGGTAGAGGAAGGCCAGACCATCGATTGGGTTGACCCAGCTACCGCAGAAGTGAAACCAGTCGAGGGCATCCAGAACGTCTTGATGACCCATTGCGCCAAGCAGCCGGAATTCCTGACCCAGCAGACGGCGCTTGTGGAGGCGGCTTTCCGTCTCTTCCTGACAAACGGAAATGCTCCCATGAGCTCGAAAGAAATGGGAGAGCGGCTGAACCGCCCGCCGGAGACCATCCTGCGGACCCTGGCTGGACCGCGCGTCTATAAGGGGATTAGACCCTATAGTCCATAGCTGGTTGGCTATGGGGAAAATTGCATCCTGTTCCCGAACAGGGCATCAGCCTTCTACACAAGCGGTATAACCTGATCGACAGTATGAACAACTAAAATTGCCTAGAATCAAAAATTCTGGGCAATTTGATTTAAAGGTCCTAACTCGATTGGATTAAATGTAGCCTGGAGGACTGATGAAAACTAAGATACAAAAGAAGGTTAGCGTATAGCCAAGATATGCCCCTGGCAAGATTCGAACTTGCACTCTTCGGATTAGAAGTCCGTCGCATTGTCCATTATGCTACAGGGGCGATCTGGCCGAAATTATAATCCAAGAAACAACAAACAACTCGGTTAAAAGTAGGCGGGAGCACTCAAAGGTTGTCGATGGACCCACCCACTCACCACCGAGACACTCCCGACAAACACCGGGACAGGAGAGTCACGGAGTTTTTTTATTTACCTGCCTCCGTGTTTCACCTGTCCCGATGCACGTAGGGAGTGACTCCGGGATTGAGGTTTCCCGCCTGTGGTAGAACTCACCTACATACTTTTAGCGCACCCAAGTAGGTCTGAAACACCACGGGATCAGTTTATCCTGACGCTTCTATGCGCAGGTGACTATTCATTTTGCGTTGCGCAGTTCACCTGGCTGTCGGCGGAAATCCGTTCCAGATGGCCTCCTGCCTCTGCTCGATCGAGCACGGCAAGGATCGTTCTCACCAGCTCGCGGGCGGCTTGCTCGCTCAGCTCCACCGCGACGCGGGCAGACGGTCCCAGGGACTCATTGACGAAATCGATATTGAGGGCGTGCTCGAAGGGAGCATTGAATGGATGGTCGTAGGAAACATTTGCCTGATCGAGTTTGATCCAGCCTCCGCTCCCCTTGCCGCTTCCCTCGACATTTATTTTCTCGACGATCATTGTGCACATAGGAAGCTCCTGATTCTCATGGCAGAACCTTTTCCAGAAACGCAAAGACCTTCTGCCAGCCATCCATGGCCTGGGCCTGGCGATAGGCAGGATACTGGTAATAGAAAAATCCGTGACCGGCTCCCTCGTAGCGGTGGAATTCATAGCTCTTGTTATGCTTTTTGAGCTCTGCCTCATGCTGATCCACCTGCTCGGGTGTGGGATTCTTATCCTCATTCCCAAACAATCCCAGGATCGGGCAGGACAGGTCTTTGGTGTAATCGAGCGGTGAGACAGGGCGCTTGGTATCGAGTTGTTCGGGGGTCATAACTACATTCCCGCCCCAGCAGTCCACGATGGCGTCGAAGCCCGGAACTCTGCAGGCCGCCAGATAGGCGTGGCGACCGCCGGAGCACGTGCCAAAAATGCCTACTTTTCCAGTGCCGTATGGTAGCCCGCGCAGAAAGATCATCGCCCCTGCCAGGTCACCGACCGCCTGGTCATCCGGAATTCCGCCTTCGCCGCGAACCTTTGCGGCGACGTCCTCCGGGGTCCCGTGGCCGGCACGGAAGTACAGGTTGGGCGTAAGCGTGACATACCCGTGATTTGCGAACTTGAAGGTCGCTTCCCGGTACCACTCATCCCAGCCAGGCATGTGATGGACAAGCACCATCGCCGAAAAGGGACCTGCTCCCAGCGGGCGCGCCATATAGGCGTTGATCATGTCCCCGTTAGCACCGTTTATCGTTACTGTTTCCGCAAGAATGCCTTCATACATATCCGTCCGGTACATCCTCAACCTCCTCTGCTGGATCTGAATCAATACTGATATCCGTGAAGCGCTTATCCTTTTCGCATGGCATCGCGGATGTGGCGATAGCCGATCAGGATCAGGTTCTCGTTTTCGACGAACTTCTTCAGCTCATCGCTCATAAAGGTTTCGTAATTTGCCACCCGGCTTTGCCAGTCCCAGGCAATTGCCCGAAGCTCCGGTGTGTCGACAGAGGGATGCAGGATGAAGTGGGTGATGCCTTCCGGCAGGCTGCCAAGCAGTTTCTTCGCCGTTTCGAGCTGCGCCTGCGATTCCATAAGCGGCATGGCGACCAGGCCTTCGAGCATCGGCACGCCCATCTCGATCAATTGGTTCATGACAGGTTCATACGCCTGCAAGTCTGCCAGGCTGATTCCCATCGTCTCCACTCCTACGGCGTCTAGCCGTGGAAGCATATTTGGAAGAAAACGCATCGCTGCGGCCTGGATATAGGACTGGATGAATAAGGGGCTCATGATTGTGCCCATGTGCGAGTCAACATGGGTCACATCGATCCCCGCCGCGATGGCTCGATCGATCTGCGCATTGAGCTCTGCGGCCACAGCCTCCGGTTTGGCATATTGATAGACATCCGGCTGCCAGTGATGGAAGTACCCTTCCTCATCCAGCAGCCCGGACTCCGGGTCCAGGCTAGACAGCGGCCGCCAGCGATAGGAGTCCCACTCCGAGTTCAAGGTGGCATGGACACCCATGTCCATATCCGGATGATCCCGGCACATCTGGGTGACCGCAGGAAACCAGGGACACGGCACCATGACTGCCCCGGAGGTGATCGTCCCGAACCGCCAGAGATCCTGAAAGGCCTGGACCGAGGCCTGGCACATTCCTATATCATCCGTGTGAAGGATGACCAGCCGGTCTGAAGATGAATATCCTAATTTTTGAAGAAACGGATTTGCTGCCAATTCTATATTCCTTTAGTCATTTGGATTTTTTGGCTATTGGGACCAACCGCATCGTCACGATCTGGTAGGGTCTCAAGTGGAGCAGGATGGAGTTGTTCTCAACGAATACTGCCGATTCATTTTCCTCGAGAAGGTTTGTTACCCATGCAGCTTCAAGGCCGAATCCCACGTGGATCTGGACCGGCCCCCGCTTCCTGTGGCTCTCGTACAGGCGGACGATGATCCCGTTCCCATCCTCAGCGCGCTTGACCGTCTCGATGATCACACTGGCTGAGGATGTGGAAACGAGGGAACCGAGATCCGGCGGTCGAGTCTGAGAGCTTTGATCTGCGTTTCTCGACCTGTACACCAGGATGGGATCGTTTAATAGGTAGGCCTCTCGCTGGGTGGCTTCATCCCAGGGACCGCGGTGAGGATAGAGGCAATATTTGAACTGATGCTCACCCACATCTGCCATGGGGTCTGGCATGGTGGGGGAGCGAAGCAGGGTCATGCGGATCACGTTTCCAAGAATATCGTGTCCATACTTACAGTCATTCAGGAGGCTCACGCCGTAATCTCCCTCACTCAAATCGACCCATTTGTGGGCGCAGGTCTCGAATCGGGCCCAGTCCCAGCTGGTGTTTCGGTGGGTCGGCCGCTGCACATTTCCCCACTGGATCTCATAGGTTGCCTGCGGCGCAAGCACCTCCACAGGGAAGGCAGCTTTGAGCAGGATATGGCGTTCATTCCACTCAATGTGCGTGTCGAAATCCAGACGGGGTGAATTGTGGTGCAGGGAAATTCGCTGGGTGTATGGACTGTTCAATATGCGGCGTTTGATCTCCAGGGTTTGACAGAGCTCGCCCTGTTCCACCCAGCGGATGGAGGAGGCGGGCTCAGCCAGCCACATTTTGTCGTCATAGAACATTTCGATATCCCAGGCATCCCAATCGCTGGGGCGATCTTCAAAAGCCTGGAACTGGTTGGCCAGTGAGTCGGATGCCAGCACCTCGCGGCTGGACGGCTTGTCGAAAATCCGGGTGATGTCACCGGCGGAGTTGAACTCAACGCGCAGGAACCCGTTTTCCAAAACAATTTCGTCAGATAATGGTTCGGGTGGACTCTCTGAAGGACTTGCTTCGGATAATTGCCGCAATCCAGTCAAACTATAGGGAGGCAGCTCGCCTGGATCCAGCCATAGGCCTGAGTCTGTGGCTTGAACGGGAACCGGCCTCCCGTCGCGCGTGAAGCGCTGGAATGAGTCGCCAGGGATAAAAACCGGGCCGTTTTGGGCGAAAGAGGTTGCATTGACCAGGATGACGTCTGCATCCAGTTCTGTGGCGACCGCATTTAGCGCCTCATCCTGAAGTCGATGAACATTCTCACTCAGCTCGGCATATTGCTGCTGAGATTCCTCGTACACCTGCCCGATACTCGAGCCGGGAATAATATCGTGGAACTGGTTGAGACAGATTGTGCGCCAGGCCGTCTGAAAAACGGAAACCGGATATTGATATTCAGAAATGAGAGAAGCATAGGCAGCGATAAACTCGGCATCGTGCAACAGAAATTCGCTCTTCCGGTTGGCCCGTTTGTTGCGAGCCTGGGTCGTATACGTGCCGCGGTGGTATTCGAGGTAAAGCTCACCGTTCCAGACCGGCATCATTTTGGCATCCGCCAGCGGGGCGATGGATTCAAAGAATTCCTTTACGCTCGATTGTTTCACCTGTGGCAAGCCCGGGAATTGCTTCATCACTTCGATGTTCTCCAGCATCTCGCGCGTCGGGCCTCCGCCGCCATCACCAAAACCGTACGCCATCAAGAGATCCCGATGCAGTTCCTTTTGCTGGAAATTCTGCCAGGTTCCCAGCGCTTCCTTTGGATTCGCCATGGCGTTGTAGGTGCTCGCGTACTGGCTGCCAAAATCCTTGACAGTACTGAAATGGGTCAGGACGCGGGTCCCGTCAATGCCCTGCCAGAGGAATGTGTCGTACGGCAGGCGATTGTACTGGCTCCAGCCAATTTTGATGGTCATGAAATAGTCGAGGCCGGCCTGTTTGATCAACTGGGGGAGCGCCCAGGCATACCCGAATACGTCCGGCAGCCACAAAACGGGACTTTCTGCCTGCTCTCCGAAGTGTTCACGGAAAAACATGCGTCCCAGCAGGAACTGCCGTGCCAGCGATTCGGCGCCGCTCAAGTTGCAATCCGCCTCGACCCACATTCCGCCGATCGGTTCCCACCGGTTCTCTGAAATCTTCTGTTTGATTGCCTCGAACAATTCAGGATGCTCTTCCTTGATGTACTGGTAGAGCTGCGGCTGGCTCTGGGTAAAATGGTACTTCGGGAACTGCTCCATCAACCGAATCACGTTGTGGAAGGTGCGCTCCGCTTTTCGCCGGGTTTGACCGAGTGTCCACAGCCAGGCAATGTCAATGTGCGCGTGACCCGTGGCATGAATGACTGCGTCCATCGCAACGCCGGAGGCTTCGATGCCGGATCGCAAATGGCTTGTGGCCGGTTCCACGCTGGCATAGAATTCATCACAGTCCAGTGGATGGCGGGTATCGAGGGTGATGAAAGCTTCGTTCAGTGCGGTCAACAAGCCATAACGGGCGGGATGGTTTTCATCCAGGTTTTGAGCCGTTTCCAGTGCCACGCGGGCCAGAACCATAAAATCACGCGTCGGCTGATGGATCCGTACAAGCTGGCATTGCCGCATGTAGAGTCTTGTGTAGATATCCCCTTTGGTTGCTCCTCCAAGACCGGTCCAGCCGTGAATAGCGAGCGTATGCTGTTTTCCATGGAGCCATTTGGGATTTAACAGAATTTCCTGGTGATGGCGGTCGCATGCAGCATATGGCTTTCCGTCAATGTAGGCCAGGCCTTCGGGATGGCTGAAATCGCCCGCCTCACCCAGCGGCAGGTACAGAGCAACAGGCCCAGCTTTTTCCCACTCCTCCGGTGCTGTGAATCGGGAACGCAAGACAAAATTCTGCATCCACGACCCCCAGTATTCCCCGGCACCGATCTCCTGCCAGGTCGAATCGTCCACGTCTTCGCCGGTGGGTGGATGCGTGAGCGCATCGCCCAGTTCGAGATAACGGAACGTGGGGAGGGATTTCCGGTGGCTGTACACCAGGGGCGCGATCAAGACGAGACGTTGTTTGATCTTTTCGGGGGTCCAGCGTGTGCGATGAAACATAGCAATCGTTTGTCCATTCTGAAAGGAATCGAGCCTGAAAGCCGGGATTGACTAACCGGCTGCGGGCTCATAACGAAACGAGTGTATGAAGAATTTGGCGGTTCGTCAAGTTGTTTTTAGTACAGTTTCGATAAATCATCTTGCGCTTCAACGAATCGGATGAACTCCCGGACAAAACGATCTTTTCCAAACCTGCCTGCATTCCACACCAGATCCTCCCTGCAAAAGGAGTCTGCCTGGGCCTCGAACCTCTGAACAGCGTCCATGATGCCCTCAACAGATTGCTCATCGATGAACAACCCGGTAACTCCATCGGTGACGGTTTCCAATGCTCCGCCGCGTCCATAAGCGATGACCGGACACCCGGCTGCCTGCGCCTCCACCATCGCAATGCCAAAGTCTTCCTCCGCCGCGCAGACGAAGGCTCTGGCCTTCATGATCAATTCCGCTGTTCTGTTATCCGGCAGAAATCCGGTTAAATGGACATTGGAGGATGCCAGGGCCCTCAGGTGCCGGAGTTCAGGCCCGTCCCCAACCACGACCAGGGGCAGCTGTAGCCGGGAAAATGCGCGGACCAGGAGATCGATCCTTTTATGGGAGACAAGCCTGGAGACCGTGATGAAGTAATCGCCGCGCAAATGAAAGGACTGGAATCGATCGGTCTCCACCGGAGGATAGATGAGGCGCGACTTCCGTCCCCAGGCATTTTTGATCCTACAGGCGACGGCCTCAGAGATAGCCGCAAAATCATGGACGCGGGCCGCGGCCTGCCTGTCCCAGATGCGGAAGGAATCCATAAAGCGCTGGAGGAGCGGGTTTTTGCGAGTTGGAGTTCCATTTACATTCAGGCCTGCCCAGGCATAGCGCATGGGTGTATAGGTATAGGCAACATGTCTTGCGCGGTTGGGATTGTGGATCCCATGGGCGACCGCATACGTGAACGATACGATCACATCGTATTCTCGCAGGTCCAACCGCTCGATTGCCCGAAGCATCAGAGGTAAGAACAGGCGATGATGTTTCTGAGCGAAAGGCAGCCGGTCAAGATAGGACGTGTGGACATTCAGGCTTGCAATCGGCGTACCTTGAAAGGCTGGCCGGTTGTAGATCAACGTAAATACATCTGCCTGCGGATACGCCTCCAGCGCGGTAAAAAGCACCTTCTCGGCGCCACCGACGGCCGGAAGCGCATCGAGGACAAATGCGATTCGCAGATCAGATTTCATAAAGTGTATTCCACACCCGCTCGGCAGTTGCTTGCCAGCTGAAGTGTTCTGCCCTGGCCAGCCCCTTTTCCTTCAGGGAGATACGCACCTGTTGATCTGACAGACATTCTCTCAACGCCGAAGATAAGCTTCCGGGCTCAGACAGTTTGAAGATCATTCCAGCATCTCCAACCACTTCCGGTAAGGCACCGCCATCCGAGGCAATGACCGGCGTGCCACTTGCCATGGCTTCCAGGGCCGGCAAACCAAAGCCTTCTTCGAAGGAAGGAAGCACGAGAGCCTGTGCGTTCGCGTAGATGCCGGGCAGGTCCTCATCTTCCACATAGCCGAGAAAAAGGAGACGCTCCAGTCCACCTTGTAGGCTGAGTGGCCCGAATACGGTGCCAGTCGCGCCGACGATCACAAGAAAGGTTCTCTTGAATTCATCCTTTATCCCATTCCACGCCTGTATTAACCCGGCCAGGTTCTTGCGCGGTTCGAGCGTCCCAACAAATAAAATATAATTCCGAGGCAGATCATACCGTTCCTGTTTCGCATGGGGATGAAAAGTTATCCGGTCCACGCCGTTCGGTGTCACAATGACGTGGTTTGTTCTGAATTTTTGCTTGATCTTCTTCCTGACGAATTCCGATGGCGTTAATATGGCGCGGACACGGTGGAGCAATACCGGCAATAAAAGACGATACCACCTTGCAAAGCTCACATGAAACCACTCAGGATGCTCCAACGGGCTCAGATCGTGGATTGTCAATACCTGATTGCGGACTGCGATCGGTCCCGTATTGGCTGGCGACCAGATGACTGATCTAGGATTCAGTGTTTGCGGGAGGATGAATTGTTCCCAGAGATGTCCGCGCCAACCATTGACGTGCGTCGCCTCGACCCGGTACTCATGTCCGATGCAGGCCAGGATTCCGCGTCCATACCGTTCCACACCGGTCACCCGGCGGGAGAGGAATCGCCCGTTGACCACAATCTCAGGCATTATCATCGATGACCTGACCGGCCCATAACCCAAGAGCCAATCCGAGCATGAGCCGCCCGGGAGCAATCGACCAGAGATAATGGTCAAAGAGGCCGACCATCCCAATCCCTGCGAGGGCTGCGCTCGCCAGGGTCGCCTGTGAAGTTCGGACTTTGCTGCCTTTGACAATCATCGAAACGATCAGGATTGCTGTGATAAGCATGCCGAGTATTCCCAGCTCGGAACCGATCAGTAAAAACACATTATGGACAGGTTCGATCGGCGCGCCCTCGATTGCATATCCGGCGAGCTGTAAAACAAACGACCCGATGCCGATCCCACTGATGGGATTTGCCTGGATCATACCCAGCGCCTGCAGGTTCAGCCAGGAACGTCCAAAGGTGGATAGCTGTTCCGTCTGGACGGATGAGCTGCCCATCCGGGTATAAACGAACTCCTGCAAGGGGTAGAGTGTAAGCATAATTGTCAGGACACCGGCAGAAAGTAGTAGATAGAGCCGCTGGCGATCGAGATATTTTGACCTCAACCATAATACGAACAGAAAAACCAGAAGCCCCAGCCAGGCGGACCGTGAAAAGGTCTCTATGACCAAGACAATGCCAAGCGAATATAGGAGAAGTGCAGGGATATTCGTTCTGCGGGCAGTTATAAAAAGGCTGGCCGGCCCAAGCAGGCCCAGGAGAGCAAATCCACCCAATATGTTGGGATGAGGCAGTGTCCCGTAGGCGCGCAGGATGCGTAGGCCGTCCTGCAGCTGGACGACACTGGCCCCACGCACGGAAGGATCCAGCAGGCCTGGCCATTTCATGTTCAGAGGTGAGAGAAAGTGTGTGGATTGCAAGGTGAATCCAGTAAATCCTGCGATAAGCTGAAAAGTGAGGGCGGCACAAAGGCCAAGCATAATTGGGCGCCAGGCTTCCTTGCAGGCCCGGATGGAGAGGATGAACAGGAAAACCAGCCATAAATGGAATGAGATATAAAGGGACGTCCTCCAATCGGTAGACCAGAGGGCACTTAACGTGGAAAATAATAAGAGCAAAATGGCCAGTTTATAAAATGAAGACCAGGGCTGCACCTTTTCACTTGTGCTCCTTAACGTGTTTGGCCGGGAAATCTCGACACATCCCCAGACAAGGACAGCCAATATTACAAGTGCATCGGTTACAAACAGGAGTGCATGATCGTACGTGAAATACACCCGTGAGTGTGGAAATTCGCCGATGGTTTTGTAGTACCAAAAACAGAGTGATAATGGGATTAAACCAAGAAGAAACCTATAAACAGCTCGCAAGACCTTTTCAGCGTGGATCGGGAACACTTTCAGGGCCGCCAGGGACAACGTTACCGCCAGAGACAGAATGGGAAAAGTTCCCCATGCGAACGATGCAAATGGTTGGACCGGCCGCGGGTTCGAAGACGGTCGTTCCATCGCGGCCGGATTTTCCCAGACTTGCACACCTCCTTTGAGATGGGTGAGAGGGAGCCAGCCGTTGCGCTCCAGGACAGGAGTATATTGGGCCACGTTGACAAATGCCCAGCGTACGCCATGTCCGTTTGCTTTTTGAAGGATCGGGTCCAGGGCAGAGAGACCATTTGGGAACCAGAGTGCCGTATCGATCTGGGCAATGCCGCTCGAACGAAGCTCGGGCAGCGAGCGGGCGGTGTGGTAGCTGCCGTCGATCGTAGTGGCCGTCGTCAGGGTGGAAAGAAGCGCAAGCTGGTCGCCAAACCCGAACGTCAAATAACGCCAGCTCGCACGGTCCTCCTGCTCGAGAAATTCGACGATGTGTTCCATATCCACGGCACCTGGCTGGAGAGGAACGAGTACGGTGAACGTCGCCACAATAAGGGACGCCACTGCCAGAGCTGCATAGACTTTCCTGCTGGTTGCCCGGGAATATCGTCGGCGGGCAAGAACGATGAGCCTCCCTAAAAATGGCAGAAGAAAGAGGGTAGCCCAGAAGGCAAAGCGGTCATAGGTCAGCCACTCCCAGCTTTTGCCAAAAAGCAGGCCTGGCAGGGGAGTGGTACCGCCAAGGCCCATCACGAAGAGAATTGAGAAGGCAATACCCGGGCCGCTGAGAACCTTTTTGCGTGCCAGGGGAACAACGAACGGGATGAGCAGCGCAAGCGGACCATACATCGGCAAAAAGAAAAGGATGGGCGCAAGAGGATCGCTGAAAAAATTGTGGCGGGAGGCGTGATCGATCGGCGTCTGGATGGTCTGTGTTCGGCCCCAATCCCAAAAGGGAAAGAGGACCAGCAGGCTCGAAACAACCGCGGCCAGAGTCCATAACAGCAGGCGCATAATGAGTTGTGCATGAAGATTAGAAAAAACGAACTTCGTGGGAAAGCCTTGTTTAAACAAAAATTTAAGTACAACTGCAAATACAAGAAAAGGCTGGAGGAGCAATACAGCGTGATGGGTTGCCATGGTGGTGGTCATCAGGGCCAGGCTCAGAGCGAAATTATGAAGGCCGCCCTCTTCAATAAAACGAGCCAGGCAGGCTGCAGCGAATAATGCGAGCAGGGTCCCGGCCAGAAAAGGAAGCTGACCGAAGATATGTGTCGTAAGATACACGGAGGGCAGAAATGCTGCGCCAAGCGCCGCGTATCCGGCACTGGCTTTCCCAGCGAACACACGCGAAAAACAGTAGACAGCAAGGGGGATTAGAGTAACAACCGTCCAGAGTACGAGAGCAAACGAAGCGTCCAGCCCGATCAAATGGCTCAAAGTACCCATCACCTGATGCATAAGGGGCGGATAGGATGTAACCGAGAAGCCCGCGTACCAGCGCTCATCCCAGAGCGACCACCAGTCCATACGGTAGTGGTCTGCAAAGAACATGTGCACGTAGGCGTCATAGCTGGCGCGGTATCGTGCCGCGAGGATCAACACGCCATGAAAAAGAAAGGAATATAATGTGGCAAGCCGTACGAGGCGCGGCATCAAATCGCCTCCGGATCCAGGACGGGATAACGAATCCGTTTTGGGCTGTTCCGTCTTTCCAAGGCGCGATTGAACGCCTGGATGTATTTTCTTCCAGTCACCTCAGGACAGGTTTGCAGGACGGAATTGAAATTATGCCAGGTTTGCTGGCGGCGTTTTTGGGCCGAATTAAGTAATGTTTGGATGGCTTCGGACAGGCTGTCTGTATTGCCTGTTTTAAAGAATTCAATCTGTAAATTGCCTTCGTCCGCCAGGGTTCGAATCTCCCTCAAATCGGAGGCGACAATGGAGCGTCCCCAGGTGGCTGCCTGATAAAGCACACTGGAGGACCCGGTCGATGCCTGGTATGGGACAACGACGATCTGCGATTCACGAAACAGGGTCATTACCCGCTCTTCAGGCACCTGTCCCAGCCAGTTAATGCCCGACATGCGCTCGAATCGAGCCTTCAATTCGCGAGCATAGTGGGGAAAACGGGCATGCTCGGCGCCGGCAATCTTCAACTTTAGGTGGGGATATACTTTCTGCAACCTGACAAAAGATTCAAGCAGCAGCTCGAGTCCCTTGAAAGGAGCCAGTGTCGTGAAGAATAACAATTCCTGTGAATTGGACTCTTCCAGCAGCTCCGGCTCGTGATAGGCACCGATTGGAATATATGTGCATTCGAGCTGCCTCGTCGACAGAAGTGACTTGTACTGGCGCATGGTCAGACAGATCACATCTGCATGAGTGGCGATCTTTGTCAACAGGCGCGCACCTATTTGTGCAAATGGCCCACCCGGTGCATTGAGGGCGCGCAGGTCGGCAAACTCGACCAGCTCGTGCAGTGTAACAACGGTGGGGAATCCGATCCTTCTGGCGAACAAGGGCGTCAGTGATCCCGAAACATTCGACCATGGTGATTTGCCAAAGATGCTCGCGCCCAGGTTGAACCAGACCAGATCGGGACGCAGACTCTTTAGCCGCGACAAAATCGCCTGCCGCGAGCTCATGGAGCCAGGCTGCCAGCAATAGTCGATGACGGTTGAACCCAGGTGATTGGGCGTTTCGCCGCTCGACCTCGACCCCGCCAGGACGGTGATGCGCGAGAAACTGCCGGATTGAGCCAGCGCCCGCGTGACATAGTAT
>DASUOS010000363.1:0-10411 GCA_036276515.1 Anaerolineales bacterium
CGTGGTTGCGTAAAAACCAGGACGTCACTCATTTGTTATTTCCTTTTGATCCAAGTGTAGGTGAACGTCATAACAACCCCATAAGCCGATATATATCATCGAATGAGGGAAACGTCCACAGGTTTGCCATACTGCCAGCCGCTTCAGGGATAAATTGACGCCTGTTTTATTTCTCGCTATAATGAAACAATAAACCATGGGGGAGATCATGCTGGTTACATGAAGGCCTGCCGCAAACGCATCGGCAACGACGATCCCACATCCCACAGATGCAGACCACTGAACGAAGGCAGTTACACATGTTGCGCCCCGCCGGGTATGTTTATGTCCTCAAACGGGACCATACCAGCAGGGCAGAAGGAGGTGCCAGACTCGAAATGTAGTTTTCATCCGGCTGTGCACGTAGCCTACCAACTGATAATTCAATAGAGGAAAAGAGGAGAAGAATGAGATGAAGAGATCCAATCGTCTTTTGGCAATTCTTATGGTAGTTGCCTTTGTTCTGGCAGCCTGCGGACCTGCTGCGACGGAGGCCCCGGCTGAACCCACCCAGCCTCCCGCGCAGCCAACCGAGACAGAAGCGCCGGCAGAGGAACCCCTCGATACTGCAACTGCTGAGGCAACCGAACCTGCAACGGCCGAAGCCACTGTCACTGCAACACTGGGACCCCCGGCAGGCGACGTGAGCTTCTTCTCGACCCAGTTCAATGTTGTGGAAGAGGCATCGAAGTTCCGCGCCATCCTGCAGGAGGGCGGCAACTATGACTTCACCGGCTCGGAGGAAGGTGCGCTGGTCTCGCTGGTCCTGGCGGGAGCGGAAGCCGGTGAGGGCCAGGTGGACCTGGTGGGCGCACTGCACGGCACCTTCCCGGCGATCGATGATGCTATGATGAACATGACAGATGTAGTCGATGACCTGTCTGCCGACCGGGAATTCAATCAAGCCTATCTGCAGACCGGCCTGCTCGGCACCGAAGACTATCTCTATTACGTCCCATGGATGCAGGCCACATATATCATGGCAGCTCATAATGATGCCCTGCAGTACCTGCCAGCAGGAGCGGATATCAACGCTCTTACATGGGAGCAGTTCGGCGAATGGTGCCAGACCCTGATGGATGAGACCGGGGGACCCAAATGTGGTGTGCCACATGCCGGCCTCTTCCACCGCTTCCTGGAGGGTTTCCTGTGGCCCTCGCATACAGGCGGAATGGTCAGCCAGTTCAAGAGCCAGGAGGCTGCCGATATGCTCAACTGGGCGCGCGATAGTCTGTGGCCGACCATCCATCCTCAATCCATCAGTTACGAATTCATGCAGGAGCCGCTGCTCTCAGGTGAGGTTTGGGTGGCGTTCGACCATGTCGCCCGGCTGATCCAGGCGTTCAACGAGCAGCCGGAAAACTTCGTTGCCTTCCCGGCTCCCGCCGGCCCCGCGGGTCGCGGCTTCATGCCTGTGGTTGTAGGACTGGGGATCCCGAGCGACGCCCCGAACCCTGAAGCGGCAATGGAACTGATCGATTACCTCACTCAGCCGGAAACCCAGAAACGGGTTCTCAGCGAGCTGGCTTTCTTCCCGGTTGTCGAAGGTGTGGATACATCCGACCTTCCGGCGGGCGTGGCGCTCGAAGCTGGAGCTGTGGAAGCAACGGTGACTGCCCCGGATGCCATCCCCGCGCTGATACCTGTCGGCCTGGGAGCTCGCGGAGGTGAGATCAACGAGATCTTCCGGGCGGCCTTCGACCGGGTCGTCATCGATGGCGAGGACGCGGCCACCGTGCTGGAGGAGGAAGCTGCCAACCTGCAGGCGTTATTGGACGATACTGGAGCTGCCTGTTGGGCTCCTGATCCGCCCAGTGAGGGTCCCTGCCAGGTTGAATAGCCGAGTACATTCCTGATTTATGTTGCCTGGTGCATGCCGTGAGTATGCACCAGGCAACACCTTTCTGAACCATCGACAGGTGCTCACATGACCACTGCCAGCGCACCGAAGAGACAAAAAAGAATAAATTGGGCGCCCTATCTTCTGATCCTGCCCTCCCTGATCTATCTGGCCTTGTTTTTCGCCTGGCCAATGGTCCAGGGGTTGATCCTGGCCGTCCGGGAGGAAGGAGCCCTGCTAACGGTCCGTTCTGAGGCGGAAACGGACAGCAGCGTGGCCGGACAACTGCCTCGCGGAACGCAAGTGAACATTCTGAACCGGCAGGGAAATCCCATCCCACCCGAAGCTGTGAACCAGGGGAACCTGCTTACAGAGATATGGTACAAGGTACGCGGGCAGGATGCGGAAGGACAGACTATTGAAGGCTGGACGCCGGAGCGCCGCATCCGTGTGCGAGAGTCGGATGAAAGTGGGGCGCCGGTCAGCGGCTCCGTCCGGTCCATCCTGTCCAGCAGCGCCGATCCTCTTACCTCTATCTACCTGGAAGCAGATGAAGGCAGTGAAGTGATTGGGAAGATGGAGGCCAGGACCGCGGTCGAGATCATCGATCAAGCGACCCTGGAAGTCTGGTTCCAGGTCAAAGGGGAAGTTGCAAATGAGACGGTTGAAGGCTGGGTTCCCTCGCGCTACATCCGAACCCTGGGTGACGGAGCGCAGGGACGCATCGAGGAAGGGGACACCAGCCAGTTCACAACCCGCTACATTCAGCGGATGGTCAACGACCGATTCTTCTGGCCCGCCCTCAGAACAACCCTGCTGCTGATCATACTCATCATCCCGGCCCAGTTCGTGCTGGCGATCATCATGGCACTGGTGATCCAGGCGGACCTCAAGGGCAGCGGCATCTTTCTTTATATTTTCGCCATCGCCCTGGGCCTTTCGGACCTGGCCGTGGGCATCGTCTGGTATTCGATCTTCACACAGTTTGGCTATCTTAATTCGATCCTGCAGGGGCTGGGGCTGATCGATGCCCCGCTTACCTATCTATCTGCCAATACCCGCTACTGGATCATCATCGCCGTCTGGCTGGCGGAGGTCTGGCGGGCCACGGCGCTGGTCATGGTGATCGTGGTTGCAGGCATGCAGGCGATCTCACGCGAGGTGCTCGAAGCCGCGGAGGTCTTTGGAGCCACTCTCTGGCAGCGAGTGCGCTATATCATCATCCCCCTCCTGCGGCCGAGCCTGCAGGTTGCCTTGATCCTGCGTACGATTCTGGCGTTTCAAGTGTTTGCGGTCGTCATTGTCCTGAGCGGCGGCGACGTGATGACAGTGCTCGCCAACGAGACGTACCGCCAGTACTATGACCTGCAGAATTTCAATGTGGCTGCGGCATATGCCAGCTTTATCTTGCTCTTGTCGATGATCACGTCCCTGTTCTATCTGCGGGCTGTCCGCACCCAGGAGGAGGTGGCCGCATGACGACTACCGTGGAATCGCCGAAAGCCACCGTCCAGGTGTCGCCTGAAGTAAAGGCCATCCACAGGCGCATGCGCCGCCGCCAGCAGCTGAGCCGGGGTTTGACCTACCTGGTCGGGATCCTGATCTCGCTCTGGGTGCTCATCCCGATCCTGTTCATTACGTCGATGGCGCTGACGACACCGGCAGAGGTACGCGCGTACCCGAAAGGAGTCCTGCCGTTTATTCCTCTATCCACAGAAACGATAAAATTCTTCCTGGGATCCAGGGGAATCGTGCCGGGCCTGCGGAACAGTGTCATCGTTGCCGTCATTACCCTGGTGCTGTCCACGCTGATCGCGGCTCCGGCAGGCTATGCCCTCTCACGCTTCGTCTTCCGCGGCCGGGACGCGTTCCGGCTGTCGATCCTGGCGGTGCGCGCCTTCCCGATCGTCATCCTGTCCATTCCACTGGCAGTGGTCTTCCTGCGTACGGGCATCTACGACAACGTGTACAGCCTGGCGTTGATGCATACGGCCCTGGCTCTACCGACTACCATTCTTGTCCTCAGCAGTGTCTTTTCCAGCATTCCCTATGAGCTGGAGGAGGCAGCCATGGTCTTTGGCTGTTCGCCGGGCCAGGCCTTCCGGCACGTGGTGCTGCCACTGGTCATGCCGGGGATTGCCGCCTCGGCGATCTTCACCTTTGTGCTCTCGTGGAATGAAGTCTTTGCTGCGACGATCCTCACAATCCAGAACCGTACGTTGCCTGCCCAGGTACTCGTGACTCTCAACCAGTCCTCCGAACCGTACCAGTTTGCCGGAGGCTTCTTTATGATGCTCCCGGCCCTGATCTTTATCTTCTACATCCGGCGCTACCTGTTCAATATGTGGGGCCAGGTATCCAAGTAAGAGGTCACATGGCAGATATTCGAATCGAAAACGTAACCAAGCGCTTTGACAATTTTGTGGCAGTGGATGATATAAGCCTCACCATCGAAGACCAGGAATTTGTCGTCCTGCTGGGTCCAAGCGGCTGCGGCAAGACAACCTTGCTGCGTTCCATTGCCGGTCTGGGAATGGCGGATGAGGGGCGCATCAGCATTGGCGGGCGGGATGTTACCTACCTGCCGCCGCGCGAGCGCAAGATCTCCATGGTCTTCCAAAGCTATGCCATCTTCCCGCATATGACTGTGTATGACAACGTCGCCTTCGGATTGAAGATGAACAAGTTCGACAAGAACGAGATCGACAAACGCGTTCGGGATGCCTCCGCCCTGCTGCATATCGAAAACATGCTGGATCGTTATCCCAGCAAAATGAGCGGTGGACAGCGACAGCGCGTCGCCGTGGCACGGGCCATTGCCATGAGGTCTGAGGTGCTGCTGATGGACGAGCCACTCAGCAATCTGGATGCCCTGCTGCGTTTGGAGATGCGTGCTGAGCTCAAACGCCTGCTGCAGGAGATCAAAGCGACAACGATCTACGTGACCCATGATCAGATCGAAGCGCTGAGCATGGGCGATCGGATCGCCGTCATGAAAGAGGGACAGATCCTGCAATGTGACAAACCTGAAACGGTGTATGACCTCCCTTCCAACCGCTTTGTGGGTGGTTTTATTGGCACTCCGCCCATGAATTTCATGCAGGGCCAGGTCCAGCGCCAGAACGGTCATGTGCGCGTGCGGGTGGGCGACTTCGATGTCAGTCCCACAGATGCCATGCAGCCCCTTCTGAGATCCTACGATGGGGAGCCGATCCTGATGGGGATCCGGGCCGAAAACATGGAGACTCTCGACAAACCCGCCCGGGATGCCCTGCAGGTGGAAGTCCTGGTCGTGGAACCGCTGGGGTCCCAGAATTTGCTGACCGTGAAGATCGGCGAAGATCTGGTCAAGGTCGCCACTCATCCCACCTTCCGTGTCAAACCCGGGGAAGATGTCTGGCTGCGATTCCCGGCTGACAAGATCCGCTGGCTGGACCGGGACAACGGGAAAGTGTTATATCCTGCATGATTTCGAAGGCAAGTTTTCTCTCACAAACATGCCTACATTACTTTTCTAAAGGATTACCCGGCTCTCCACAGCCAGGAGACTGACCTGCCTATGACCTCAACCTCCTTAATCGACCGCGCTATCTCCGTACTACGGAGCAACGATACCGGTGTCTTCACCAAGCCGGGTCCGCACCAGTATCCGCACCAGTGGAACTGGGACTCGGCCCTGATCGCACTTGGCCTTTCCCACTTCGACCTGCCGCGGGCCCAGGCAGAGATCCGGGCCTTATTAAGCGGGCAGTGGCGGAACGGCATGCTTCCGCATGTGGTCTACCACAGTGTCCCCTCCGATTATTTTCCGTATCCGGGGTTCTGGCAGATCGAGAACAGTCCGGATGCCCCGGGCGTCCCGACCTCAGGCATCACCCAGCCGCCGCTGCTTGCGACCGTGATCGAGCGGATGCACTCACGAACGCCGATGCGGGACTTTGTGAACGAGGTGTTTCCCGCATTGCTGCACTGGCATCGCTGGCTGCATACGGCCCGGGATGCGGATGGCAGCGGGCTGGTCTGCATCATCCATCCCTGGGAGTCCGGGACCGACGATTCGCCGCGCTGGCTGCATCTCTTTGAGTCAATCCAGCCGGAAGCCCTGCCTGAATTCCAACGCGGCGATACAAAGCATGTCGCAGCGACCGAGCGTCCAAATCGCGCCGATTATGAGCGCTTTATCTACCTGATCGACGTGTTTCGGAAACAGCGCTATGCCCCGAAGGAACTGCTGGCACATTCACCCTTCCTGGTGCAGGATATTCTCTTCAATGCCATTCTGTATCGAGCGAATGAAGATCTCCGCAAACTGGCAGCCGGTCTCGGTCAACCCACGGAGGAGATCGACGGCTGGCTGAACCGGATGCGACCGAGTTATAACGAGCGGTTTTGGGATGAGGGTGATGGGATTTATTACGATTACGATATCAGGTCGGGGAAGCCGATCCCGGTCAATACCGCTTCAACGTTCATGCCCCTGTTTGCAGGCCTGCCTTCGCAGAACCAGACGCAGCGTCTGGTAGACGAGCAGCTTCTTAACCCGGTTAAGTACGCACCCGATGGCGAAGTCCGGCACTGGGTCACGACGACGGCAAAGACCGAGCCCGCCTGGGAGCCTCGCCGCTACTGGCGCGGACCGGCATGGATCATCATGAACTGGTTCATCATGGAAGGTTTACTGCGCTACGGTCATGATGCGCTGGCTGAGACGATTCGTCAGGACACCCTTGGCCTGATGGAAGCGAGTGGTTTTCGCGAATACTATGATGCGCGCGATGGCTCCGGCTGCGGATCGAGTGACTTCTCCTGGTCGGCAGCCCTCTATTTAGAGCTTACGAATAAATAGTCCCTCATAGGGATGGGTTGCTCCTTCCACCTCCTCCATCGATTGGAAGTGCGCCTTCAAACGCTCGCTGCTTTTGGCATCATTGGTTTCAATGTAGAATCCGCTTCCGTCCCAGGCGCGGATGAAGATCCAGGGTGTAGCTCCCCCCGGATCGAAGGCCTGAAAGTCTCCCCGGGTCGTCTGGTGGATTTTGGATGTGAGGCGGGTGAGATCGCGTCCTTCAATGGGCAGGTTTTGCCGGGTCAGCGAGATCAATTCGCCGGCTGCCTCTCCATCGCATTCCACCTCACTGCCCAGCCAGATCGACTTTTGAGCTCTTTCCCCGAGGGCAGTGATCAGGTTATGTAAATCGAGCGTCGTACCAGTTTTCTCGGAGGGGGCCTGGCCTGTGTTTTGCCTGTCGCCTGGGATGTCCCTGCGCTCACTTGCAACATCCTGTTCCCCGACATTCCATTTGCGCAGTTTTTGCCGGATCTCCTCCCTGGCCTGTGAATTTTGAGAAATCGACAGAAACTGCCTGTAATCGGCAATCGCATCCTGCCGTCTCCCGGCTTCCTCCTGGGAAATCCCGCGCCAGTAATAGGCATCCTCATCTTTGGGTGAAAGCTGGATAACCCGGGCAAAATCGTCGATCGCCCTTTCGAGTTCGCCAAGCTGGTAATAGGAAGTACCGCGGTTGAAGTAGATATCGGGGTTCGTGGGAGCCAGCCGTATGCCTTCGGTCAGGCTGGCAATCGACTGCCGGAAATTCCCCAGCCGTCCAAATTCAATGCCGCGATTAATGTATACGCTCGATAACTGAGGATCGATGGCGTTGGCGCGCCGGTAATCCTCCAGCGCACGGTCTGAATCCCCGATCTGCTCATATGCCATCCCCCGAAAATGGAGCGCCTCTGCGTCTTCGGCCTGGATCGCCAGGGATGAGCTGTAGTCTGCAATGGCCTGTTCATAATTCCACAGCCGGTAATAGTGAGCGGCACGTTCTTTGAACAGCTCTGCCTGGCCGGGGCTGGCGTCGATCAGCGTATTCAGTTGCAGGATTCGCTGGGCTGGCCTGGCGATCCGGTACATGCCGGCGGGCGCCTCGCTGTAATCGGCCAGCCGGTCCTGCGGGGTGGGTCGTTGATGGGCTTCGATCAGTTCAGGATTCAAACCGATCGCCAGCGTATATCCTGCAATCGCTTCGCGGGTATTTCCATGGCGATAAAGGATGTTGGCCTGGAAATAGTGAGCATCCGCATATTTGGGATCTATCCCGAGGGCAGTCTTGTAACTGGCAAGGGCGCGCTCCTCTTCGCCCAAGCGATGAAAGGCGACTCCCAGACTGGTATGGGCGGCCGCATGGCCGGGATCTTTTGCGACAGCCTGTGACAACGCCTCGACCGCTTCACGATACCGTCCGCTTAAGCCCAGCTCGACTCCCTGCCGGACATGAGATTCTGCTTGCTCGGCCGGCGCGGCTTCCTTCTGAGCAGGAAGTCCCCGGGAGCGGGCACTGCTTTGCTCTACGGGCGGAAGATCCTGATACCGGGGCCGTGCCAGGTAATGTGGGGCAGCCTGTTTTACCCGCGGGGCTTCTTCATGCACGGGATCCATCATAGGATAGGAATCGCTTTGCTCTTCTTCGGGTTCCCTCTCTTCCTGAACCGGGTCGATCAAGGTCTGGGTCTCTATTTGCTTGACAGGCGGGATGTCTTCCCGGAGCGGGGGTGGTACTGGCAAGGGGGTTTTGGGGAATGAGGTCAGCCAGGCTTCCTTGATCGCCTGCAGTACTTTTTCCTTCAATCCTGGATTCTTGAAATCCTGTGTGAGCCAAAACGGGTAGTTCAGGAATACCGCTTTGTGGTTGCGCTTGATCTCGAGGTAAAAATCCATGCGCTTGTAAACAAAGGAGTTGGCGAGCAGGGTGAATTGCTCGACAGCATTTTTCCCCTGCAGACCATACTCTTCGGGGATGAATCCCTGGAACGCGTCGCCAAAATAGGCTTCCAGGACCTTGATGTGACCGGTGATATGCTGATTGAATTCCTCCAGATCCTCGGCCGGGATCCAGAATTCCTCAAACTGGGATTCACCCACGGTGTGCTCTTCAAAGCGGCCGATGTAATCATCCTCCACCTTGAACTGTGTCACGTAGCCGGCAAATTGCCCGTTTTTGACATTCCAATCCAGGGCGACCTGACGGGCATATTCCAGTTGAAGAACCGGGTAAAAAATAGGCTGTTGAGACAGGCGCGCAGGAAAGGCCTTCATGCCGCTGTCGTAGACCAGCTCCAATTCCTGCAAACCAACCGAACGATAAAGGATCATGTGGGCAGCGAATTGTCCTTTATGCGGATCTGCCGGGTTTGACTTCGTATCTGTATACCGAGAGGGTCTTCATCAGTTCATTATAAATCTTTGTTCGGGACGATACCATCTGTTAATGATTCGCACTTAACCCACCCCGGTGGCAACGATCAGTTCTTAATCGAAAAGGTGGGGAGCCGCGGCTCCCCACCCTGACCGTTCACTGCTCCTCGATTTCCCCCCGCCACAGGCGCTGCATCTCATCGCTGGTTGCAAGCAGCTCGTCCAGCCTGCCCTGGGCCTCGATGCGCCCATCCTTCATCACCACGATCCAATCGGCACGGCGAAGAGCCGGGCGGCGATGGGACACCACCAGGCAGGTCAGCCCGCCACGGGCGACAGCCCGGCGTTCGTCCAGCCGCTTCCACAGCAGCTGCTCGGTCTCCACATCCAGGGCGGAGGACAGGTCGTCGAACACAAGCAGCTCAGGATCGCGCACGAACATGCGCGCCGCGGCGGCACGCTGCACCTGCCCACCCGACAGGCGCACCCCGCGTGGGCCAACCAGCGTATCCAATCCTTTCTCCAGGAGTGCCACATCATGCTCGAGCACGCTGGAATGGATCGCGCCGGGCAGGCCCACTTTGTCTTCCGGCAGACCCAGCAGGATATTATCCCGCAGGGGTTCGGAGAACAGGCGAGGCACCTGAGCTGTGTAGGCTGAGCGCGGGGGGCGGAAGAAGGCTGCCGGATCGTTCACCGGCTGCCCATTCCAGTAGATCGCACCGGAATCCGGGCGGAGCAGTCCGCTCAGCATCCTCGCCAGGGTGGATTTACCGCTGCCCACCCGCCCGGTAACCACCACGAAATCGCCGCGCTGCAGGTGAAAGGAAATTCCTTGCAGCACCGGGCCGTTTTCGGAAGCCGGGTAGCGGTAGCTGAGGTCGTGGACTTCCAGCGTCTCCAGCCGGTCGGCAGGGGTCTTAACCGGAGAAGTCACCTCCGGGAGCGGGCCGCTGTCGTAGACCGGATGCGGCTCCACCAGCACCGAGGGCGGCTCCGGGTGGACCAGTTCCATCAGGCGGTCGATCGACACCGCCTGAGTTTTGTAATCTCCATAGAATGTGCCGATCTCCGAGGGCACCTGGGTGGTAAACCACAGGTAACTGACAAACAGTGCGAAATCGCCTACTGTAAACGTACCCTGGCCAATCGCTGTCCCAGCCATCAACAGCATCACCCCGATGCCGAAATTCACCACCGAGTTATTGAGGGCGGAGAGCAGGCCACGGTAAAAGACCTGCCGCACTTCTATTTGTGCGCGGGCGCGGTTCAGCGCAGCCAGGTGATCGACCACGGCCTCTTCAGCTCCGGCCACTTTCACCGCCTGGACAGCA
>DASUOS010000364.1:0-16153 GCA_036276515.1 Anaerolineales bacterium
GGCTGCCCCTGTTGGAGATGCGAGAGCAAAAGCTGGCGGGCTTCGTCGGGAGGCAGGAGTATCAAAAATTCAGACATATATCTATCGCAGCCAGAAGGTCAGTGTCAGGAAATAGATCGTCAGACCCAATACGGCCAGCGCAGTGGCGGAGAGCAGCGTCCAGTTTGCGGGCCCGCCGAGCGAGATGTTGCGCAGCTGAACAATCTGAAACAGGGCAAAGGGCAGGGTCAGAAAGGCTGGCCAGATCAGGGACAGCGAAAGACCCAGCAATGGAGAAATCGCAAAGAGAACATAGGCAAAGAGGACAAAGATATGATGCAGAGGAATGACCCGCTCCCAGCCCAGCCGGGTCAGGAACGTGGTGCGGTTGTACTTGCTATCCGAGGCGAACGAGGGGAAATCCATGGCGATAAAGTAACTGAAGGCCAGGAGAGTTAAGGGAATGGACAAAGCCAAAAAGCGATGGGTCTCGTCGGCCTGGAGCAGGTAGGCCAGTGTCGGGATCACATACGCCAGGTGGGCGGCCAGCAGGAATTCGCTGAATCCCCGGTTACGGAAGGGCGGCAGGGAATAGGCAAGTATGAACGTCAGGGAAAGCAGGAGAAAGGAGAAAGCCGCGACCGAGAGGTGCCGGTTGTTGAACAGGATAAATGCGATCACAGGGTTCGCTGTGAGAGAGGCAATCGAGATATACAGCGCATTGTTACGGGTCACCAAGCGCTCGCGGCGGGTTTCGTTCTCGGTCAGCGGCTCGGCATCGAGACGGAAGACCTCCGACAACAGGTTCATGCTGATTTGAGCCAGCAGGACTCCGGCCAGGCCCAGCCAGAACGAGTCGGCCCGGAAAGGTCTGCCTAGATAATTGGCGATACTCGCACCGAGGGAAAAGGTCAGCGCAGCGATGAGCAGGTGCAGAGGGCGGGAGAGACGGAGAAGAGTTCTCAAGGGATGGTTTCCGATTTCAGCTTTAGAATGTTGATCATAAGAATTTCTGCTGGATGAAAAGCAGATTACTGACGGTGATTTCTCAAAAATTCTTCCAGTCTTTCCACGGCCTGAGGTAAATTCTTTCGCCCCAGGCCCAGCCGGAAATGGTTCCTGGAGTCATCATACACAGAGCCTGGCAAAAGGAGCACACCGGCTTTTTTTACCAGCTCATCACAGAATTGCTCCACATCCCCACCCAGATAACGCGGGAAAGCCATCGATCCGGCTTTTGGGCGAACCCAAGAGAAAAGGTTCGCGTGACGGGCAAAAAAATCGTCCATAATGGACAGGTTTTCCTCGATGATACCAAGGTTTCGCCCGGCAAGCCGCGTCCGGTTGCGCATGGCCACCTCTGCCAGGAACTCACTGGGAGCCGAGTTGCAGATGGTCGTGTAGTCCTTGAGTGAAGCCATCTTATCGTAGATGGCTTTGTTCTTCGTGGCGATCCAGCCGATTCGCAGGCCGGCCAGGCCGTACGTTTTGGAGGTCACACCGAGGGAAATGGCATGCTCCCCATAATCACAGGCCGCCGCCAGACGCCTGGAAGGATCATACTCGGACTCACGATACACCTCATCAGAAAAGAGCAGCAGATCGTTTTCCTGGGCGATCCTGTGCAGGGCGTCGTAGTCTTCCTTCGACATCAAGTACCCGGTGGGATTATGCGGTGTGTTAATGATAATGGCCCGGGTATTCGACCGCATGAGGTGACGGAGCTCGTTCAGGTCGAGAGCCCAGTTGTTTTCCTCACGCGCCCGCCAGGGACTGACGTCACAGCCGGCGGCACGCGCGACATCCGCCAGCGACTGGTACCCCGGCGAGTGAACGATGACGTGATCCCACTCCTGAAAGGCAGCGAACATGAAAAGAAAAATAGCTTCTCCCGCACCCGTATGAACAAGGATATTCTTGGGCTCGACCGTCTCGTACAACGTACAGATCTCTGCCCGCAATGCGGGGCTTCCCTGCGACTCGGTATATCCCAGCCAGACCCTCTGGAACTTTTCTGCCGCGCCTGGCTCGAAGGCGAGCAGGTCCGCAATAGACATGGCTTCACAGTCTGACGAGCAGAGCAGAAATTCGGTATTGAACTCGTATTTTGCAAAGTAGCGTTCGAGCTTGAACGGAGGCAGATTCATGAGTACCTTTCACTACAGCGACCCAGTGTCTTGAAATCGTTGAGCCGCCGCAATCCAGCGCCTATTTCAAAGTACGCTTCATGTCGCGAATATGGGTCAGGTTATGGATGTATAACATCTTTATCATTTCGCGAAGGACGGTCTGTCCCAAAAACGGATGGCGGCCGGTGATCTCCAGCTCAGCCTCGTTCAAGCCAGACACCCAGTCAACGGAGTTCACACGGACCTGCCGGTATTGCTCCAGCAGTTGCTGCTGCGTCATTTCCTTCGTGCGCTCCTGCATGGCGGCGTTATAGCGATCGATGGAGAAATCGCTTGCGGCGCCGGCGCCGCCCTGCCGGATCTGCTCAAAGAGTTTGATCAGGCCGCGCTCAGAGGTCACGAAATGGGCGAGGACATCGCGGATCGTCCAGAGGGTCCCTTCGGTGTAGACCTCCTGGTTCCACTGGTCATCGCTCAACCCGCTAAATATGGAGAGCATTCTATCGCCTTCGGCCTTGAGTTTTTCTGCAAGTTCAATGACTTCGGACATGGAAGCTCCTTGTGCATACCCTGAAGGTCTTCTTTAGCCAGGGTGTTTATACTCTTGGTCAAAACGGCCCCGGACAGACGGGCGTCTATTCGGGGCTTATTTAGACCAGAGAATACCCGCCATCCACGACAATGGTCTGACCGGTAATATATTCGTTCGTTAATAGAAACTCGAGGGCGGAGGCGATCTCTTCAGGCCGGGCTGCGCGCTTGAGGGGTACCCGCTTGATCAGCCGCGCCCATTCGTCCGCCGGGACGATTTCCGATTGCAGGACAAGACCCGGGGCAATGGCATTCACACGTATCTTCGGCGCAAGCCCGCGGGCCAGGATCCGGGTCAGCGATTCCAGCGCTGCCTTGCTGACGGTATAGGACGGATAGCGGCTCCAGGCCTTTTGTGCACCTACATCTGTGATGTTGACAATGAGTCCACCTGGCCCCATCTTTTGCGAGGCTTGCCGGGCGAGGAGAAACGGAGCCCTGAGATTCAAGTCAAGGGAAGTGTCCCAGTTCTCAATAGAGAGCTGGTCTATATTCCCGGCCGGCATGAATGCCGCCGAATTGACAAGAACGTTCAGAAAATCGATTTGAGCAATTATCGAAGAAATCTGCTCCGGGTCGGTAAGGTCGGCCTGGACCAGGGTCACGCGGCGTCCAGCGGATTCAAGCTCGGCCTTCGTCTGAAGCGCCTCGTCCCGGGATTGGTGGTAATGGAGGAGAATGTCGAACCCCTGCCGCGCCAGAGTCATGGCGAACGCTTTTCCCAGTCGATGTGCCGCGCCGGTGACAAGGGCCAGGGGTGACATGGGGGAATTGTAACGGGTTTGAGGGTAAACAGGTAGACACGTAAACAAAACCTGAACCTGTCTACGTGTCTACTTTTCTACATCATGACTGAATTTACTTGCGGAAGAAATTTGAAATAAAGAACCAGATGTTGGCCGGACGCTCTGCCAGACGGCGCATGAAGTACGGATACCAGTGCGTCCCAAACGGTACATACACACGCACAGGATAGCCTTCCTTCACCAGCTGTTCCTGCAGGTCACGCCGGATTCCATACAGCATCTGGAACTCGATGGCATCCCTGGGCAGCTTCACCTTTTCGGCATATTGCTTTGCGAAGGCAATGCGCTTATCATCGTGTGTTGCGATCGCCGGGATCGGCGGAATACGACCGTCGGCGCTCAGGCGGTTGTTCTCCATCTTCAGGTTGCAGTCGATCAGGATCTTGGTCAGGAGATCATAGTTGGCGTCGGTATCAGCCTTTTTAGGATACGCCTTCTCGGGCGGTTCCTTATAGGCGCCCTTCACTAGGCGGAAGCGTGTTCCTTTTTCGAGCAGTTTGCGAACGTCTGCCTCGGACCGGTACAGATATGATTGGACTGCCAGCCCCATGACCCGTGTGCTGAAGCCGCGCTCCAGCATGGACTCATACATGGAGATGGTGATATCGGTATAGGGTGTATCCTCGATATCGATGCGGACAAAATTGTTGTGCTTCTGAACCCGCTCGAGGATACGGATCAAATTCTGGCTGCAGATCCGTTCATCCAGACCCATGCCGATCTGCGTCAGTTTGATCGAAATATTGGATCGTACGTTTGCCTTATCGATTTCATCCAGGATCGCCAGGATGTCTTCCGTTGCATTGGCGGCTTCTTCTGTCGTCGACGTATGTTCCCCCAGGTGGTCCAGTGTTGCATTGATCCCCTTTTCGTTCAGCGCCCGCACGACGCGGATGGCGTCCCCGGCTTGTTCCCCAGCGACAAACCGGGAGGCAGCCTTCCAGGCAAAACTCCAGCTTGTCACCAGTTTTTGCGCCCAGGCTGCTTTGGAAAGATAGATTAGAAATGAGCGTAACATCGTCCCATCCTGCAAGTGGATTGCGAAGGTGCAATATAAGACCCTAAAAGTCCCTCTCGCGTGCCAGGCTGCTCTACGGATTCGATGGGTACCGCAAATAACCTACAGTTTCGCCAGAAAAACCTTCAGGGTCGCTATGCTTCTTTCAAAAGTATTCTAGCACAAACCCTAAGATGAGTGTGTTATACTTTTTTGCGATATTTGTCATATTCCCGAAAACACCCTCACTTGCTACACCTGGCATTTGATTTCAAACAGAATCGGTAGAAAACCCACCTGAAGCGACAGAAAACGATATCGGAGGCAGTTTGCGGAACCGTAGTTCCATTCCCATTCTACGCGGCATATCCATCACAATCCTTTCGATCTCGATTGTGCTGCTCATCGTTTCCCTGATCGGCTACAGTCGTCAAAGGAATAACTACCCGGTTGGCATGACCATAGCCGGTGTCCGCGTCGGCGGTGTGGATCCGCAGATCGCCTCCCAGCGTGTCTTGCAGGTTTATTCGACCCCCATCGAAGTGCAGTACGGAGAGGCAACCATCCATGTGGACCCGACGGTGGTCGGCTTTGAGCTGCATATAGAGAGCATGATGGCCGCTGCCGACCTTGCCCGTACCGGCGGCTCGTTCTGGGGCGGATTCTGGAATTACCTGTGGAACCGCAACCCCGACCCGGTCGATGTACCGCTCAGTGCGACGATCGCCGAAGAGCGGCTGATCGCCTACCTCCAGAATGAGATCTCCGCCCGCTACGACGAGCCCCCCACGCCGGCCCAGCCTGTCCCGGGCAGCACGTTCTTTACCCCCGGTGCTTCCGGCCGGGTACTGGATATCGAGCGCTCGGTCCGCTTGATCGAAGATACCCTGCGTTCTCCCAGCAACCGCGTAGTCGTGCTCTCCTACCAGCGCAGCACGGCCTCCCGCCCCACCATGGATAACCTGAAAATCCTGCTCCAGCAGAATATCACCCTCGCCGATTACGATGGTGTCATGGGTGTTTATCTGTTCGACCTGCAGAACGGACAGGAAGTCCACTTTGCGATGGACAAAGGCCAGGAGATCTCCGTCAACCCGGATGTGGCCTTCACCGCCTCCAGCACCGTCAAGATCCCGATCATGGTGTCCTATTTCATCAAGTACGGGGAGAGCGCTTTGAACGAGCAGGCCTCCAACCAGATCCTGGATATGATGAGCAAGTCGGAAAATCCGCCTGCCGACCGCTTAATGGAAAGCCTGGATGCACTGCGCGGTCCGCTCGTGGTGACGGAAGACATGCGCAGGCTCGGCCTGGAAAACACCTTCCTGGCGGGCTTCTTCTGCAGCGCGGAATTTCCCTGCCCGCTGTTACAGCGGATCACGACACCCGCCAACCAGCGGACCGATGTGTTCACCGATCCGGACGATTTCAACCAAACCACACCGTCGGAAATTGGTATGTTGTTGGCCGATATCTACCAGTGTGCCGAGACCGGCGGCGGCGCCCTGGTCGCGGCCTTCCCCGACAAGATCACCTCCCAGATCTGCCAGCAGATGATCAGCTTTTTGACCGCGGACAAGATCGGCGTGCTCATCGAAGCCGGGGTCCCGGAAGGGACCCAGGTGGCTCACAAACATGGCTGGATTACCGAGCCTTCGTCAGGCTTCATTCAGAACATTAGTGACGCAGGGATCATCTACACGCCAGGCGGTAATTATGTTCTGGCGATCTATGCTTATCATCCTGTCCAGACCGTCTGGGATCCGGTCTCGGCCCTGTTCGCCCAGATGTCCCAGGCAGTTTACAATTTTTATAACATCCCCACCCAGTAAGGGAGTTCGACTATAATAACCGCATCATGAGCGCAGCCCTGGGTCTTTATCGTCTACAACAGGTGGATAGCCAGATGGATCAGGCCCGTGCGCGTTTGAAGGCGATCCAGCAAACCCTCGAAAATGATGCAGAGCTGCGTGCCGCCTCCGATCTCCTCACCTCGGCCGAAGATCGATTCAGGGAAACAGAGCGCCTTCTGAAACAGACCGAACAGGAAGTCGAAAAGCAGCGCGCTAAGATCCAGCTCGCCGAAGCCAGCCTGTATGGCGGGCAAGTCCATAACCCCAAGGAATTGCAGGATCTGCAGAAGGATGTCGCTTCACTGAAACGGCACCTGGAAACCCTCGAGGAACGCCAGCTTGAGGCCATGGAGGCCGCCGAACAGGCCGAGAAGGAGCTGGAGCAGGCAAAAGCAGGCCTGGATCAGGTTACGGCCAGCCGCGGCGATCAGTTCCGTGATCTGACCGAGGAGAGCACGACCCTGAACCGGGATCTCGAGCGTTACTCCTCCGAGCGCAATGCAGTGATGCAGAACGTGGCGTCTCAAGCCCTGGGTGTGTACGACCAGCTCCGCAAACAGCGGCGCGGACTCGCCGTCACAACCATCAGCGATAGTTCCTGCTCGGCATGCGGTACCACACTGACCCCATCCCAGCAGCAGAATGCACGCTCGACAAGCCAACTGTCTTTTTGTCCCTCCTGCGGCCGGATCCTTTATGCAAATTAACTTCACCCTCTTGGTTGCATTGAATGCGCTTTCTGCTTGATCCCCTCTCCTTTGGCGTTGGCTTTATCGTCGGCATCCTGTTCACCTGGCTGTTGAGCCGGATCCGCCCGCTGTGGGGACAGTGGCGGGCGAACGCCCGGGAACAGAAGCAGACCGCCCAGATCAGGCGCACTTCTGGCCTGGAAGACAACCATCGCCGCCTGACCTTGCGCCGGGCACAGGGGATGCACCTAGCCGCTTCGTTGTTTTCACTGGACGAGCTCCTGCAGGAACCCCGCCTTCTAGCTCCGCCGGCGCGGGTGGAACCGGGCGTGATCGGGATCCCGGAAGATATTATTTCTCAGACGCTTCCCTATATGCCTGCCTGGCCGGAGCTGGCAGCGATCTACCGCGCGCCTGCGTTGAGCCTCTCGCAGGCCGTGGAAGGTGGATCGAACCTGGTGATCGTTGGAGCGGCAGGCACAGGCAAGACTGTCGCTCTCGCCCACCTCGCCTCGCAAGCCGCCAACCTGCGGGTCCGGCTGGATCCGAACTCGGACCTGGAAGCGGTCCCCTTTTTGTATCATGTCGCCGACCTGCAGCTTCCATTCGACTCCTCCCGCGACCCGATCAATGTGATCGTGAACATCGCCAGTGAAGACGCGCCGATGTTCGATCTGCGGCGCCTGCCCGGTTTTATCCAGCAAACGTTTAAAACAGGAAGAGCCCTGGTACTGATCGATGGCTATGATGAGCTCGATCCGCAGTCGCAGCGTGACGTGGTGGTTTGGTTCAAGGCCTTGATCGAGGCCTATCCCAATATACGGATTGTGACCACGGGCTGCGCCAATCAATTGAACGGATTGCTTACCATCGGATTCGATCCCCTGGCCCTGATCGGCTGGGATATTCCCGCGACGACACGGTTTATCCAGCAGTGGGGCGAGCTCTGGTCGCGGACGGTTGTGGCGGAGGAGTCTGCCGAAGCGGAATCCAAGCGGGTCGACCCGACCCTCATCAACGCCTGGCTGATGACCGACAACCAGGGGCTCTCTCCCCTGGAATTAACCCTTAAAGTATGGGGCGCTTATGCAGGAGACAGCCTGGGACCGCGCGTCCTCGACGCGATCGCCACGCACGTCCGGCGTCTCGCCCCCGGTGGAACACCTGTGGCCGCGCTGGAATTGCTGGCGATGCAGGTGGTCCTGACCTGTCAGCCCATCTTCGACCCGCGCAAAGCGCGCGCCTGGGTCAAGCAATATGACATTGTCGACGATAAACCCATTGAAAGTGCAGAGGCTGTCACGTTATCTCCGGATGGCGAGCCCATTTCGTTGACCGACTCGCAAAAGATACGCATCAGGAAATCCCGGGCAAGCGAGGCGGTCCCCACGTACGGCCTGCTCAGCAAAATGGTCGACAGCGGACTTTTGGTCCAGCACCCGAACAACCGCATGCGTTTCCTGCATCCGGTCCTGAACGGTTACCTCTCAGGACAGGCGATCGGAGACAACGATGCCGATGCCACTTTATTGGCCCAGCCCGAATGGGACGGAAAAACGCTCTCCCTGCGCTATCTTGCCGCACGCGGCGATGCATCTACCGTGGCCGATATTCTGCTGAAGCAATCGGATATCCCGCTGCATGCCCAGGCCTTTACCGTTTCACGCTGGCTGCGTGATGCCCCCAGGGAAGCCGCCTGGCGTGGAAAGGTATTTGCTGCACTTCTGACCATCCTTCAGGCGGAAGGCCAGCCGACAGCCCTGCGAAGCCAGGCCATGGCGGCATTCGTTGCCAGCGGCGACCCGGGCGCGGCGACCCTCTTCCGCCAGTTGCTCGGCTCCCGCTCCTTTGAGGTGCTGCCACTTGCCGCGCTGGGCAGCGGCGCCTTACGGGACGCAAAAGCTGTGGGTGCCCTTGAAGAGATTTTGCAGGCACCTGTCGGTGCGGTACGCCGGGCGACCTGTCTCGCCCTGGTGGCGATCGGTACTGAGAAATCGCTCGAGGCTGTTGCCCGTGCCCTCCTGCAGGGCGATGATGAACTGCGCCGGGCCGCCGCCGAAGCCATGGCGAACGATCCCACGGAAGGGCATGCCATGCTCAAGGAAGGCGCCACCCTGGCAGATATCATGCTGCGCCGCGCCGTCGTTCACGGTCTGGCCCGCATCCCTGAGCCGTGGGCGGTCGAGACCCTTCAACGCATGCAGGTGGAGGACGATCAATGGGCGGTCCGCAATCTGGCGAATCAGTATCTGGAACAGAAATCGCGCATCGACCCACGAGTGCCGCATCGCCTCAAGACGCCCTCCGAGTCGCCGTGGCTCATCCAGTTCGCCGGTAAGCAGGGCATGGGCGTACCGCGCGGCGGGCCGGCCACCGATGTACTGCTCAGTGCCTACAAGGTCGGTGACACCGAGGAACGGCTTGCCGCCCTGCCCTATCTCAAACGTGTCGCCAATGAAGGCATTATTGGCGCCCTGTACAATGGTATGTACGGCGAAGATCCCGAAGTGCGCGAGGCATCCTTTTATGCACTCGAGGAGATCGCCGCCAATGGCGTTCCCATCCCCCATCCCAACCAGTTTGGCTTAGGCTGATCATGCTCATCAAAAATGCAACCCTCATCACCTGGGAGGCGGAAAACCGCGTCCTGAACGACCAGGCTCTTCTCATCGAAAACGGACGCATCGAAGAAACAGGTTCAACCCGCGAGCTTCAGGATAAGTACCCTGATGAGGAACAACTGGACGCACGTGGACAGTATGTGATGCCCGGCAGCCTCTGTGCCCACACACACTTTTATGGCGCGTATGCCCGCGGCATGGCCATTCCCGGACCCGCTCCTAAAGACTTCCCGGAGATCCTGCAAAAGCTGTGGTGGCCGCTGGACCGCTCGCTGGATGCCGAGAGCATCGAGTATTCCGTCCTGCCCTGTCTGGTGGACGCGATCAAACACGGGACCACCACATTGATCGATCATCACGCCTCCCCCAATGCGATCGACGGCTCACTGGACATCATCGCCGGGGCGGTCGAATCTTCTGGATTACGCGCCGTGCTTTGTTATGAAGTGACCGACCGTGATGGGGAAGAGAAAATGAAAGCGGGGATCCGGGAGAATGTCCGCTTTCTCGAGCGTACGAAAAGCCCGCTTCTGGCCGGCACCTTCGGCCTGCACGCCAGCCTGACGCTTTCTGACTCATCACTGGAGTTGTGCCGCGACGCGGTGCCCGAGGGAGTGGGTTTTCACGTCCACACCGCCGAGCACGAATCGGACGAGTATGACAGTCTCGGCAAGACCGGCCTGCGCGTCATCGACCGGCTACACAAGTTCGGCATTCTCGGGCCGAAGACCATTACCGCCCACGGCATCCACTTCGATGCGGGCGAAATAAAGCTCCTGGCCGAGACCGGTACCTGGCTCTCACACCAGCCGCGCTCGAACATGAACAACGGCGTCGGCGTGGCACCGATCGAGTCGATGATGCGGGCGGGCGTCAAGGTCTGCCTGGGCAACGATGGCTTTTCCAACGCCATGTGGGAGGAATGGAAGGCAGCCTATCTCCTGCACAAAGTCCATCACCGCGACCCGCGCCGGATGAACGGCTATGACGTCCAGCAAATGGCGGCCTACAACAACGCCGCCCTGGCTACTGTCTTCTTCCCGGAGGCGCCTATCGGGCAGCTGCAGCCCGGCGCGGCAGCAGATCTGATTTTCGTGGATTACCATCCCAACACGCCGCTCACTGCCGGGAACCTTCCCTGGCATATCGTGTTCGGGTTCCAGCCCAGCATGGTCACGACGACGATCGTTGGCGGTAAAGTGCTGATGAAGGACCGTGAATTGCTCACCCTCGACGAACAGGCGATCGGAGCCAAGGCCCGGGAGATCGCTCCGCGGGTCTGGGAACGGTACCAGAACGAAGTTGCGAAAACACTGACAAAATGAAAATAAACCCTGCGAAGGGCAGGCAAAAAACCATCGCAGGGTTTTGTATCTGGAAAAAGGAGAATGCATGGATAAGGAAACCTTAATGCTGTCCATCGCGGTATTGGGCGGCACTGGCAAGGAGGGCAAGGGTCTGGCCTACCGCTGGGCGAAGGCTGGTTATCAGGTCCTGATCGGCTCGCGGACGCCGGAGAAGGCCATCCTGGCTGCAGCCGAGATCATCGAGATCATGGAGGGACAGGGATCGGTGGTGGGGATGAGCAATGAGGAAGCCGCCAGGCAGGCCGATATCGTGGTCCTGACCGTGCCCTATTCTGCACACCGGACAACGCTCGAAAATGTAAAGGATGCGCTTAAAGGCAAATTATTCATCGATGTGACCGTCCCCCTTGTTCCCCCGAAGGTCAGCAAGGTGCAGATGCCCCCGGCCGGCTCGGCCGCCCAGGAGGCAAAGGAGATTTTGGGGGAGGATGTGGAAGTGGTGGCAGCCTTTCAGAACATCTCCCACGAGCACCTGCTTGAAGATGGCGATGTGGACTGTGATGTCCTGGTCACCGGCTCGAGCAAGAACGCCCGCCACGAAGCGTTGAAACTTGTCGAGGCTGCGGGGTTGACCGGCTGGGATGCCGGACCAATCGAGAACTCTGTCGTCGTCGAAGGGTTGACCAGTGTGCTGATCAACATCAATAAACAGTACGGCTCCACCCACGCAGGGATCCGGATCACTGGCGCCGAGAATAAGAAACAGTCCTAGAAAATAGAAAACCAGCAATACTTGACCGGTTTTTGACTGTATAAAGCCGATATCGAATGTCTCTGACCCTCACAGCGCTGCATCATATCCCCCTCATCCGCCAGGGTGATGACCTGGCGGAACTGGTTCTCCATTCTATTCAACTGAACAACCTGACCATCGATGATGGCGATATTCTGGTCTTTGCCCAGAAAGTGGTCTCCAAGGCAGAAGGCCGGGCTGTAAATCTGGTGTCGGTCAGCCCATCGCAGCGGGCGGTCGAACTGGCAGACCAGACCGGGAAGGATCCGCGCCTGGTGGAGCTTATCCTTTGTGAAAGTAATGAAGTCCTGCGTATCCGGCCAGGAACGATAATCGTGGAGCATAAGCTTGGTTTCGTCTGCGCGAATGCCGGCATCGACCATTCCAACGTTGCAGGTTTGGGGGATGCGCTCGAGGAGTGGGTCCTGCTCCTGCCTGCGAACCCGGATCACTCCGCAGAAAAATTACGTGACAAAATCCTGTCCAGGATCGGAAAACGGGTCGGCGTTCTGATCATCGACTCACATGGGCGTGCCTGGCGTAATGGGACGGTCGGTGTGGCGATCGGCATGGCCGGCGTGCCCGGGCTGGAGGATCTGCGCGGCCGGCCGGACCTGTTCAACTTTACCCTGCGTATCACCCAGGTCGGCGCGGCGGATGAATTGGCAGCGGCCGCTTCCCTGGTGATGGGACAGGCCGCCGAAGGCACACCGGTTGTCCATGTGCGCGGGTTCCCCTATCCGCTGCGCGAAGGCTCGCTCAAAGAATTGATCCGTCCGAAAGACCAGGACCTCTTCCGGTAGAAAAAATGGGAACCGACTCGGCGTACTGGCGGGCCATGAACGAATTGATCGCATCCACTCCTGTCGTGCTCGACCGGCCAAGAGGGACCGTGCATCCCCGATATGCCGACCTGATCTACCCGCTTGACTATGGTTATCTTGAAAAGACAACCGCCGGAGACGGTGATGGCATCGATGTATGGATCGGCTCAAGCGAAGAGAAGGCACTAACAGGAATCTTATGCACGTTTGATAAACTCAAGCGCGATGCCGAAATAAAACTCTTGATCGGCTGTACAAAAGAAGATATCGAAACGATACAGGGATTCAACAACGATATGCCCACATTGTTCATCCCCAACCCGATGGTGGAAAATGACCTTTCCGACTGAGTTTTCCGATTTGCTTTACGGAGAGAAGAAAGCCCTGCTCTATCTCGCAACGCTCATGGCGGACGGATCGCCCCAGGTCACCCCAGTCTGGTTCAGTACGGATGGCGAACACATCCTCGTCAATACCAATGAGGGACGCACCAAGGATAAAAATATGAAGGCGCGTCCCCGGGTGGCTATGACCATCCAGGACCCGGATCATCAGGACCGCTACCTGGGCATGCGTGGTGAAGTTGTTGGATATTCACGAGAAGGTGCAGATGAGCACATTAACCAGCTCTCCCTCAAATACTATAACAAGCCCTGGACCTACCGCCCAGGGCAGAAACGGATCATTTACCGGATCAAGCCCCTCCACTTTGACCTCCACGGGGACTGAACTCCACACTTTTCTGCGGACGCGGCGTTCGGTACGCCGCTTCAAACCGGACCCGGTCCCGGAATCCGTTATTGAAAATATTCTCGCCACCGCGACGTTTGCGCCCTCTGCGCACAACCGTCAGCCGTGGCGTTTTGCTGTCATCACCAGTCAAGCTGTCAAAATCAGTCTTGCCGAAGCGATGGGCGCCGACTTTGAGCGCGATCTGGCCAGGGATGGTGTCCCCACCGAAAAAATACAATCCCAGGTCAGGCGCTCGACAGACCGTATCACCTCTGCGCCGGCTGCCATCTTGATTTGCCTGGATATGAACGATATGGATGCCTATCCCGATGAAAAGCGCAGCCGGGCGGAGTGGATCATGGCAGCCCAATCCGTGGCTGCAGCCGGTCTGCAGTTATTACTCGCCGCGCATGCCGAAGGCCTGGGAGGAGTCTGGGCCTGCTGGCCGTTGTTCGCCCAGGAGACGATACAGAAAACACTGGATCTTCCCCATTCCTGGGAACCGCAGGGAATGTTCTTCATTGGTTATGCAGATACGACCCCTCGAACGAAAGAGATGAAAGATTTGGAAAACGTTGTCATCAGACGATGACTCAGAAGGGGCTGGCAGGTATCCTCGATAGTCTAATGGATACAATTTAAGGTCAAAGTCGTGCGTATTGCCACAGCCATTTCGTTATAGAGTCCAAAAGAACCCTGACATGCAAACGAACCCTCCAACGTCCACCGTCCATCGCCAGATCGTCGCCTTTGCCGGCGGGGTCGGCGGCGCCAAACTGGCACATGGACTTTCCCAAATTCTGGCCCCCGACGAGCTGATCATTATTGTCAATACCGGCGATGATTTCGAGCATTACGGCTTGTATATCTGTCCTGACCTGGATACGGTTTGCTATACCCTGGCGGGACTGGCAAACCCCGAGACCGGCTGGGGCCGCCTCGGCGAAACGTGGAATGCAATCGGTAACGCGTCGAAGCTGGGAGGCCCAGGCTGGTTCAATCTTGGCGACCACGATCTTGGAACCCATCTCGAACGGACGCGGCGTCTGCGGGAAGGTCAATGTCTGAGTGCCATCACAAGCGATTTCTGCAGGGCATGGGGGATTAAGCAAACAGTCCTGCCAATGTCCGATTCGCCGGTGCGTACGATCGTCGAGACCGAGCAGGGCGACCTGGCCTTCCAGGAATATTTCGTTCACCGCCGCTGTGAGCCGCGGGTCAAAGGTTTCCGATTTGAAGGCCTTGGTTCAGCCGAGCCCGCTCCGGGGGTGGTAGCGGCGCTCCAGTCCGCCGATGCGGTGATTTTCTGTCCATCGAATCCGTGGGTGAGCATCGATCCGATCCTGAAAATTCTTCCCTCTCTCCCATCGCTGATGGAAGCAGGCTCGCAGGTCGTGGCTGTTTCCCCCATTATCGGCGGACAAACTGTCAAAGGACCCGCGGCAAAGATGTATCGCGAGCTGGGCATCGAACCGTCTGCTCTGGCCGTGGCAAATCATTACCGCGGCCTGGTGACAGACTTCGTATTGGATGCAATTGATAAGCAACTGCAAGGAGAAATAAAGGGTTTAAACATGCACGTACATGTAACGAATACGCTCATGACAAGTCATGATGAAAGGAGCCGCCTGGCTCAAGAAATAATAGGGTTTATTGGGAACAAGCTATGACACTTTGGGCGATCATTCCTGTCAAGCCGTTACGGCGAGGCAAATCCCGCCTGGCCGGGACCTTATCGGAAGACGAACGTACGGAGCTCAATCGCACACTTCTCGAACACACATTGAAGACCCTCTCCGGTATCAGGGAGCTGGAGGAGGTACTGGTCATCAGCCGTGATCCACAGGCGCTGACCATCGCCCGCAATCACGGGGCCCGCACCGTCCGTGAGGATGGGCAACCGGAGCTGAATACGGCCCTGAAGCGGGCCACGGTCATTGCCCAGGTATACGCCACGCGCGGCGTCCTTGTGCTCCCCGCCGACCTGCCGTTGATCACCCGCGAGGATGTTCTGACCTTGATCCAGCATGCGGAGGATCCGCCGGTAGTGGTCATCGCTCCCGACCGGCATGGAAAGGGCACCAATGCATTGTTGATGTCCCCCTCCGGCCTGATCGAATACGATTTTGGAGAGGACTCCTTCCAGCGCCATTGTGATCGTGTCAGAGAGTCGGGGGCGAGGCTGGAAATCGTAGACCTGCCCTCACTCGGCCTGGATCTGGACGTACCGGAAGACCTGGAGATCATTCGCAATTTGGAACAAAACTTAAGCCTCTAATTTGTCTTACAAATTCGTCCCGCACTGGTTATACTAGGAGTAACTGGTATCAACCCTGCGGGACGAACTGTCCATAAATCCAATCCAAACAAGGAGAATGTCATGACCGAGCGCGTTGCACTCTATTTGCAGGATTCCCACGACCTGCGTGATGGACTTGATTATGCAAGATATGCAGAGGAAAAAGGGTTCGAAGCGGTATGGCAGGCAGAATCCCGGCTGGTACGGGATGCAATTGTGCCCATGGCTGCCTATGCCGCGGTGACAGAGCGCCTCAAAGTCGGCTCGGGCGTGATCAACAACTGGACCCGCAACATCGGCCTGCTCGCCGCGACGTTCCTGACCCTGGACGATCTGGCTCCCAACCGCATCATCTGCGGGATCGGCGCCTGGTGGGATCCGCTGGCGAAGAACGTGGGCATCGAGCGCCGCAAGCCGCTGCTGGCCATGCGCGAAACGGTGGAGGTGCTGCGCCGGCTGTTGAATATGGAGCGGGTCACCTTCCACGGGGAATTCCATCACGTGGATGGGATCGAGCTGGATGTGGTCCATGG
>DASUOS010000365.1:0-3411 GCA_036276515.1 Anaerolineales bacterium
AAGAATGTAGCTTCGATCTATGCCGACCGGGAAGCGCTCCAGCAGATCCTCATCCATTTGCTGCAGAATGCAGGGTCCGCCTCCCCGATGGAAGGGACCGTGCATCTGAAGGTCCAGACCCAGAACGAGGACGGCAAGGAATATGTCCTCATCCAGGTCAGCGACACGGGCGGCGGCATCCCGGCCGAGGATCTCAACCGCGTGTTCACCCGCCTGTACCGCGCCGACAACGTCCTGATCCAGGGCGTGGGCGATACCGGCGTTGGCCTTTCGATCGCCAAGACCCTCACAGAGGCGCAGAAGGGGCGCATCTGGGTGGAGAGCCAGATGGGCGTTGGCTCAACCTTTAGTGTGCTTTTGCCCATTGCCCGCAAGATGATGGAGAAATAATGCAATCCCTGCGACAGTTGGGCGGCGGTGTGATCGTCGCTCTGATATCGGTACTTCTGGTGATTGGAGGCATTTCCCTCGCCCTGGCGGAGACCCTGCCCTCCCAGGCGACCCCCACCCCGATCCCGCCAACCCTCTCGCTGGAATTTCCGACGGCCACCTTTACGGCGTCACCTTTGATACTCGAATCTCCAACGCCCCTGATCACAACCACGCCATTTGTATTTGCCACCGATACGGCGTTTGCCACCAACACCCTGTTCGTGCAGGCCTCCTGCAATCCACCTTCCGCCTGGCAGCGCATCCTGACCACCGCCAGCGACACGATTTATTCACTCGCCCAGCGCTATAAGACGACGGCCGAAAATCTCGGTTCGGCAAACTGCCTGTCCTCCTTCGATGTTCCCGCCGGCTTCGCTCTGTATGTCCCCCCCGTCCCAACGGTGACGGTCATCCCCTGCGGCCCGCCGGCAGGCTACGTCAAAAGGCACGTGGTCCAGCCGGGCGACAACCTGTACCGCATCGCTCTCTCCTATGGAATCACGTATCCCCAGCTCCAGCGGGCCAACTGCATGGGATCGTCCACCACGATCTACGCCGGCCAGCGGCTCTGGGTGCCGAATATTCCCACTCGGACCCCCGTCCCCGGTGTGACGATCATTCCAACCTTCACGACGGCAACCGCATCCAATACCCCTGTCACCCCGGTGCCGCAGTATCCTTGATCCCATGAGAAACCTTCTCCTTGTATTGCTTCTGGCGAGCATCATACTTGCGGGATGCGGGACATCCGCCCAGGCGCAGCCTCCGCTCTTTATCCTGGTAACGGCTGCTCCGAACGCCTCCCCAACAGCGACGCCCTTCCAGCCAATGCCCTGGACGCCGACGGGCACCTATCAGCCCGAGCCGACAGCGAACCCTGCCAGCGAAACGCCCACTCCTGCCCCCGCCACCCAGACCGAGCTGCCTACCATCGATCCGAATATGCTGGTCAATACGATCGCGCCGCTATCCACTATTGAGGCATCCGGAAGCCAGGTCCTCAATAACGGACAGGAAACCGTCAATTTCCTGTTGATCGGCTCCGACCGCAGACCCGGCGGCTCCTTCCGTACAGACACGATGGTGATCGCCATCCTGCGTCCCAATGAAGGACAGGCGTCGCTCATTTCGATCCCGCGTGACCTGTGGGTCTACGTCCCCGGCTGGGACAATCAGCGCATCAACACCGCTTACCAGCACGGTGAGTCGGTCGGCTATCCCGGCGGAGGCGCAGGCCTGCTTAAGGAAACGATCCTCTACAACCTGGGCATCCGCATCGACCATACGGCCATGGTCGAGTTCGACGGCTTCCGCCAGATCATCGATACGCTCGGCGGCGTGGATATCCCCGTCTCGTGCGCCTACACGGACTGGAGGCTGATCGATCCAAGCTATGATCCCCAGAACGAAGACAACTGGTACCTGCATACCGCCGGTCCCGGCCTGATCCACATGGACGGCGACCTGGCGCTCTGGTACGCGCGCTCGCGCCAGAAATCCAGTGACTTCGACCGCGGCCGCCGCCAGCAGGAGGTCCTGCGTGCCCTGTTCTCCCAGGCCCTGCAGGCCGGGACGCTGACCCGCATCCCGGAACTGTATAACAACCTGAAAGACACGGTCCAGACCGACCTGGGGCTCGTGGATATCCTGCAGCTTTCGGTCTATGCGCCGCGCATGTCCGTTGCCGATATCCGCAGCTACTACATCCGCCCGCCCTACGTCAGCTCGTGGATCACCGAAGGCGGCGCCTATGTGCTGCTTCCGAACGAAAACGCCCTGCAGGGCATGCTGTCTGAAGCGCTCTCTCCGGCGACAAAATCCGTTGAAAAGCAGTCGGTGATCATCGACGTCATGAACGGGACATCCGTCGAGGGCTACGAAGCGCTGGCGGCGACGCGTCTCAACTACGCCGGGTATGAAACCAACATCATCCCCTCCGACCGTCAGGACTATGCCTACTCCGTACTGATCGACAAGACCGCCGCCCAGGACCGCTCGGCCAGCGATCCCATCCTGAGCGTGATGGGCTTGCAGCCTGGCAGCCTCATCTCTTCGCCGGACCCCGCCAGCAAGGCGCATTATCTTATGATCCTGGGCTACGATTACCAGCCGTGCTTCAAGCCTGAAAATATGGGGCAGTGAGTGGAGTATACTTAACCCAACAAGAATGACAATTCACACAACCCAACAGATTGGCAGCATTTTAAGAAATGCTGTTGCCTTCAACTTCAAAAATCCCCCTGAGGTTCTCATGAACGCAGATTTCCTTCTAGCTCAGGTTGAGCAGCTATTTAAATTGCTTGAGACTCGTAATGTGGAGTATGTCCTCGTTGGTGGGATAGCCATGCTCACGTACGTAGAAGGGCGCAACACACAGGATATTGACCTCATTATGACTTTACCGTCGCTCTCCAGGCTGCCTGAAATACGAATAGAGAGTCAGGATATGTACTTTTCGCGAGGAAAGTTTGGCGAGCTGCAGATCGATATTTTACTGACACAACATCCTTTGTTCGCTAAAGTGGAAAAAAGTTATACAACTTCCAGAGAGTTAGTTCAATGACCGTTCGATACGTTGTGCTACGGTGGAAGGCCTGATCCTTTTAAAATTGTTCTCACTTCCGTCGCTTTACCGGCAGGGGAGTTTCGAGCGCGTAGGGAACTATGAAAACGATATCGCCAGCCTTATATACTCTTTCAAGCCTGACCTTGAACCACTCTTTTTAGAATTAAGCAAGCACCTAAACGAAACAGATATGGGGGAAGTTCGAAGGATTGTCGCTGATGTAGAGGCGCGCATCGACCGGTTTCGCAAAGCAAACGAGTAAGCGCCAGAATTCCCATGTACATGATACAAACCTGCCAGTAGTTCCGCTGCCGGCAAAATACCCTTTACCAGTTGACATCCCCCCCTTTTTTCGCTAAACTATACGAAAGACAGGAGATGTCATGCCTGAGACCAAACTCACTTCGCATCTA
>DASUOS010000366.1:0-4525 GCA_036276515.1 Anaerolineales bacterium
GCCGCGCATCATCGGCGTCCAGGCGGAGGGCTCGGCGGCCATTTCGAACGCCTTCCACGGGAACACCGAAACAATAACACCCGTCTCTGCTACAACGATCGCCGACTCGATTTCCGTGGATCTGCCGAGGGATGGAGTTCAGGCCGTCCGCGCCGCGAAGGAAACGGGCGGGACGTACGTTAATGTATCAGATGAGGAGATCCTGCGCTCCATCGCCGAGCTGGGGAAGCTCGGCATATTTGCCGAACCGGCCGGGGCGGCCGCCCATGCCGGGCTGGTCAAGGCGGCCAGCTTGGGCCTGGTAGGAACCGAAGACCCGGTCCTGGTGTTAAACACAGGCAGCGGCCTTAAAGACGTCCGTGCTGCGATGCAGGCTGTCCCTTCTGCTCCGACCATAGAACCCACCCTGGAGGCTGTAAAACGCTTGTTATGAACGATGAATCCAAGTGGAGCTTAACGTTCCGATACGTTGCCGGAACGGTGTTTTTTGTCACGATCATCGCCTTCCTGTTTTACGCACATGAAGCAGTGCGCAATCTTGCCATTGCCGCGTTCGTTGCCTATCTGATCAATCCGGCGGTGATGTACCTGTCGACGCGCACGAAGATATCACGGACAGCCGCGGTCAACTTTGTCTATTTCTCCGCCCTGGTCCTGCTGGTCGGCGTGCCTGCCACCCTGGCACCGATCTTCTATGATGAGGTCCGGATCATAATCGATGATCTGCTCGGCCTATCCAACCAGCTGCGCCAGATGCTGTCGAACCCGGTACGTATTGGCGGACTGGCCTTTCACCTGGAGGAGTGGGGGGAAAGTATCTTCCAGGTACAGAATGCCTTCCTGACCCCCCTGCCCGAAGAGGCCCTGGAATTGCTGGAAACGACCTCCGTGGGTGTGCTGTGGTTCCTCGTGATCCTGGTGAGCGTTCATTTCTTCCTTTCTCAGTGGCCAACGATGCGCGACACCATGATCTCCTTTGCGCCGCCGCCCTACCGCCCCGAGCTGCGCGAGCTGTATAGCCGCATCCGCCGGGTGTGGATGGCCTATTTGCGCGGTCAGATCGTGCTGATGATCATCGTCGGCGTGGTGTTCACGGTCGCCTGGACGTTCATGGGAATCCCCGGCGCACTCGTGCTGGGTGTGATCGCCGGGCTGTTCACTCTCATCCCGGATGTGGGTCCGTTCCTGGCGGTTGTCATTGCGGCCGGCGTGGCCCTGCTCGAAGGATCGACCTGGATTCCACTGTCCAATTTTTGGGTGGCGGGGATCCTGGTGGCTGTCTATCTTGTCCTGATTAACTTGAAAAATTTCTTCCTGCGGCCGTATATCATGGGTCGCAGTCTGCACATGAACGAGGCGCTGGTTTTTATTATCATTATCATCGCCACCATACTCGAAGGGATCCTGGGCGCGTTGCTGGTCGTGCCGCTCTTTGCTACGGCGGTTGTTGTGACAGGGTACATCCAGCGCAAAATTCTGGGACTGCCTCCTTTTGAGGATGACGGCAGCCAGCAGTTTGTCATGCCGGAGGAAAAGATTCCGCCTCGGAAATGGGGACGCCGGGCAACCGACCATCTCGAGAATGAACCGGTTGCACCCCCGCCCGCTTCGTTGCCGCTGGGGGAACCGGCTCCCGTTCTAGAGACCGGACCCGCTCCCGATAGGATCTCCCCGGCAGCCGGCCGCGTGGAGGATGTGACTGTCCTGACCCCGCCGCCATCCGCACCAGAGGTGGATCCCGGGTCCGCCTTTGAGAACGAAGTTCCTGCACGAAAGAAAACGCAGAAATGACCATCACGTATTCGATTATTGCCCCCATCTACAATGAAAAGGAAAATCTGCCGGAGCTCTATCGGCGCGTCAGGGATGTCCTGGACTCGACCGGTGAACCCTGGGAACTCCTGCTGGTGGACGATGGTTCTGGCGATGGCTCCGCCGAGATCATCCGCAGCCTGGCCCGGGAGGATAAGCGCGTCCGCCCGGTGATCTTTGCCCGCAATTTCGGCCACCAGGTGGCGGTCACTGCCGGCCTCGATTATTCGCGCGGCGAGGCAGTTGTCATAATCGACGCCGACCTGCAGGATCCGCCTGAGCTGATCCTGGAGATGGCCGAGAAGTGGCGCGAAGGTTATGAGGTTGTCTATGCTGTGCGTACCGAACGGGAAGGGGAGTCCTGGTTCAAACTGTGGACCGCCTCGCTCTTCTACCGCCTGATCTACCGCATCACGGATGTGAAGATCCCCCTGGATACCGGTGACTTCCGCCTGATGGACCGCAGTGTGGTCAATGTGATGAACCGTATGCGCGAGCGCCATCGCTTCCTGCGTGGCATGTCTGCCTGGGTCGGGTTCCGCCAGATCGGCGTGGAATACAAGCGCGCCGCCCGCAAAGCCGGCGAGACGAAATATCCCTTCCGTAAGATGTTCCGCCTGGCCTTGAACGCCATCACGAGTTTCTCGTATTTCCCGCTGCAGGTGGCGACCTTTTTCGGGTTTGCCTCGGCAGGTGTGGCCATCATTGCCATTCCGGTCGTGGCAGCCCTGCGTCTGGCGGGATCACACTTCTTCGAAGGCCAGACCACGACCCTGATCTCCGTGCTCTTTCTGGGGGGCGTGCAGTTGATCTGCCTGGGCATTCTCGGCGAGTATATCGGCCGTCTGTACGATGAAGCGAAAGGCAGACCGCTGTACATTGTGCGGGAAGCGCCGGAAGAGCAGGAACAACAACCGGTATCCAGTAAGCAGTATTCCGAGAACAGAACACAGTAATCCGGTTTCCATTGGCGGCATATCTCCCGTGGGTTTCCAGAATTTGTTTTGAATACCCACGGATTTTTTAAAACCGTTTCCCCCCAGTGACATGATGAACCTTTCCTTCTTGCGTGACCGCGAGTTTTTCCGTGCCATGCTGGCACTGGCTATTCCGGTTGCCTTCCAGCAGCTGATCACCGCCAGCCTGAACATGATCGACGTGCTGATGGTGGGCCAGCTGGGGGAGACCTCCGTCGCCGCGCTGGGCCTGGCAAACCAGATCTTCTTCCTGCTGATCCTGTTCCTGTTCGGGGTGACGAGCGGTATGGCGATCTTCACCGCCCAATACTGGGGTAAGGGGGATGTGGAAAATATCCGGCGGGTGCTGGGACTTTGTCTCGCCATCGCCATAACGGTGTCTGCAGTGTTCACCCTGCTGGCGATCCTGCTGCCGGAGGCGCTGATGAGCATCTATACGGAGGATGCGGAGGTCATCCGTATCGGGAGTGACTACCTGCGCATCGTCGGTTTGAGCTACGTCATGATGGCCATCACCGTCTCGTATATTTCGGTGCTGCGCAGCATCCGGATGGTGAAGATCACGGTCCTTGTGGCAGTGCTGGCGCTCGGGTTGAAAACCGTTATTGCCTATCTTTTGATCTTTGGGATCGGTCCATTCCCCGAATTGGGCGTGCGCGGCGCAGCGATCGGGACCGCGATCGGCTGGACGTTCGAATGTATCCTGCTGGTAATCCTGGTATACGCATTGAAAACACCGCTTGCCGCGAACCCGCTGTCCTATTTTCGCTTCAACCGTCCCTTTGCGGTGAATGTGCTCAGAACCTCCCTGCCGGCCGCGATCAATGAGGTGCTCTGGTCGGTAGGGTTCAGCTCCTATAACGCGGTCTATGCCCGCATCGGTACGGATGCGATCGCCGCGGTCAATATCAACGCGACGATCGAGGAGCTTGTGTTCGTGTTGTTTATCGGCCTGGGAAATGCCTGCGCGGTCATGATCGGAAATAAGATCGGCGAAGGAGATAGCGAAACGGCCTTCGAGTATGGACAGCGCTTTATGATCATCGGTGTCACAGCCGCGCTGATCGGCGGGGCGGTGGTCTTTTCACAGCGCGAGACCGTCATCGGTCTGTATGAGCTTTCCTCATCGGCTGCAAACAATCTGCGCGGGTTGATGCTCGTCTTTGCACTCTCAGCATGGCTCAAGATGCTCAACTTCATCCTCTTCATCGGCGCGATGCGCGCCGGCGGGGATACGCGCTATGCCATGTTCACCGAGCTCTTTTCGGTCTGGTGTATCGGGGTGCCGGCGGCACTGATCGGAGGCTTTGTCCTGGATCTGCCTGTCTATGGAGTTTATGCGCTGGTCCTGCTGGAGGAGGCTGTCAAGGCGGTCATTGTCTTCCGGCGCTTCCAATCGCGGCGATGGATCCACGACCTGGTCAACGCGCCTGCGGGTTGACGGTGCGCCGGTCTCGCCAGGCCTCGACGAAGTTCCTGATCCCCGCAAGCCGCTCCTGGCTGACATTGGCCAACAGAAGCGTCAAACCGAAGACGATCAGCACATTTGTAATGAAAAAGAAGACGACCTCTTCGAGAGGCAGAATCCCAAAGAACAGAAGGCCCGTTGTCTGTGTCGGTGAGATCGACCACGTGGTATCCGTCAGGGCGACAATGTCCATCAACGACAGATAAGCACCCGGCACGAAAATCCCCCAGAACACCAGTCTGCGATAGTGCCAGAGGATGTCTGCGCC
>DASUOS010000367.1:0-5834 GCA_036276515.1 Anaerolineales bacterium
TTCACAGAAGTTTGCAAGACCCGAACATCCGGAATGTCGAGCGGTACCGTGATTTGTGCTTTTGCCATGTGTTTATCCGTTTTTACCCATAATTTTACCTTTTTTGACACCCATATCTGGGCGGCATCACGGCAATTCCTATTGAACCAATTAAACATAAAACCGCAGGCGCATCACCTGCGGTTTTACTCTCATGCTTCCACTACTTCGCCTTGTACGGCGGTGGTGAAGATCAGGCCATCTGGGCCTGCATCCACTTCGATCACATCGCCCTCGCGGAATTCACCCGCCAGGATCTTCAACGCCAGCGGATCCTGCAGCTCACGTTGGATAGAACGCTTGAGCGGCCGGGCGCCAAAGGCCGGGTCGTAGCCCTGTTCGGCCAGGAAATGTTTGGCCGCCGGGCTGACCTCCAGAAAATAGCCCTTATCCTGGAGAAGCTTACTGACGCGACGTAGCTGGAAGTCCACAACTTCGGCAAGCTGGTCGCGTGTGAGTGGGTGGAAGACCACGATCTCATCGATACGGTTGAGGAACTCCGGCCGGAAGTGATTCTGAAGGACACGGTTGATCGCATCGCGCGTCACCTGCTGTTCACCCTCCCACAGCTGGTTGCCCAGGTTGGAGGTCATGATCACAACCGTGTTGCGGAAATCCACCGTGCGGCCCTGGCCATCGGTGAGGCGACCGTCGTCGAGCAGCTGCAGCAGGACGTTGAACACTTCGTTGTGTGCCTTCTCGATTTCGTCGAACAGCACCACGCTGTATTGCCGCCGGCGCACAGCCTCGGTCAACTGGCCGCCCTCCTCATACCCTACATAACCAGGCGGCGCACCGATCAGGCGTGAGACCGTATGCTTTTCCTGGTACTCACTCATGTCGATGCGGATCATGGCGTGCTCGTCGTCGAACAGGAACTCGGCCAGGGCGCGGGCCAGCTCGGTCTTACCCACGCCGGTCGGCCCCAGGAAGATGAATGAACCGATCGGGCGGTTGGGATCCTGCAATCCGGCTCGCGAGCGGCGGACCGCGTTCGAGACCACCCGCAGGGCTTCATCCTGCCCGACCACGCGCTGGTGCAGGCGCTCTTCCATATGGATCAACTTCTCGGTCTCACCTTCGAGCAGCCGCGTGACCGGGATGCCGGTCCAGCGCGCCACAATGGCGGCGATCTCTTCGGTATCGACTTCCTCTTTGAGCAGTGCTCCCTCGCTTTGCAGGGATTTTAACTTCGCTTCGGACGCCTGGATCTTCTGATCGATCTCTCGCAGGTCGCCGTAGCGCAGGCGGGCGGCTTTTTCAAGATTGGCCTCCCGCTCGGCACGCTCGATATCCAGGTAGGTGTGTTCCAGCTTTTCCTTCAGCTCACGCAGCTCGGAAATGGCCTGCTTCTCCGTCTGCCAGCGAGCAGACAATGCCTTGGACTGCTCGCGCAAGTCGGCCAGATCCTGCTCTATCTTTGCCAGGCGATCTTTGGATGCTTTATCCTTTTCCTTCTTCAGGGCTTCGCGCTCGATCTCCAGCTGCATGACCTGGCGGTCGACGATATCGAGCGCCTGCGGCTTGGAGTCGATCTCTGTGCGCAGTCGGGCCGCGGCTTCGTCGATCAGGTCGATGGCTTTATCGGGCAGCTGCCGGTCGGAGATGTAGCGGTGCGAGAGGGTCGCGGCAGCGATCACGGCCGCATCGGTGATTCGCACCCCGTGATGGACCTCATAGCGTCCCTTCAAACCGCGCAGGATGGAGATCGTATCCTCGACGGTCGGCTCCTCCACCAGTACCGGCTGGAAGCGCCGCTCAAGGGCGGGGTCTTTCTCGATGTTCTGGCGGTACTCATCCAGAGTGGTCGCGCCGATCAGGTGCAGCTCGCCGCGGGCCAGCATCGGCTTGAGCATATTACCGGCATCCATCGCACCCTCAGCCTTGCCCGCGCCGACGACGGTGTGCATCTCGTCCACGAACAACAGGATTTCCCCTTCCGATTCGGTGATCTCTTTGAGGACCGCTTTCAGGCGCTCCTCGAACTCGCCCCGGTATTTGGCGCCGGCGATCAGCGCCCCCATATCCAGCTGGACCAGACGCTTCTTCTTTAGGCCCTCGGGCACGTCTCCATTGACAATGCGCTGCGCCAGACCTTCGACGATCGCCGTTTTGCCAACGCCCGGCTCGCCGATCAAGGCGGGATTGTTCTTGGTACGCCGGCTCAGGATCTGCACCACGCGGCGGATCTCCTCATCCCGCCCGATGACCGGGTCAAGCTTGCCCTGGCGCGCCATGCCGGTCAGGTCGCGCCCGTATTTCTCGAGTGCCTGATAGGTAGACTCGGGATCCTGGGTCGTGACGCGCTGGGAGCCGCGTACCGATTTGAGTGCCGCGAGGATGGCATCCTTGGTCAGGCCAAAGGAGGCCAGACGCTTCCCTTCTATGGAATCCGTCAGGCCGAGCAGAATATGCTCGGTCGAGATGTAATCGTCCTGCATGCCTTTGGCATAGCGCTCCGCATTTCGGAACACGTCTGAGGTGGGCTGAGCCAGTCCAACGTCAGCGTTCGCGCCATGGATTTTGGGCCGGCGCTCCAGTTCCTGGGTCAGCTCATTGCGCAACGACTGGACGCTTCCCGCTACTTTGCTGACTATGGCTGGAACAACACCCTCATCCTGACGCAGCAGCGCCAAAAGCAGGTGGGCAGGTTCAATGGCCTGGTGGTTGTAGTCCTGTGTGATCTGTTGTGCATGTAGAATCGCTTCCTGCGATTTCTGGGTATATTTGTTGAGATCCATACTGCCTCCAAGAAAATAACAATAAATGGGGTCGTGGGCTTGCCTACGGCGAATCCAAAAGTAGACTTCCCGACAATTTATTGTAGGGAGCGAACATTTAACAACTGTTAAACGATTGTATGAATAAAATTAGAACGCTTTTCAGGCAAACTTGATGCAAACTGGCATAGGCACTTCCACCTCATCGCCGGTTCTGGAGAGTTGGCCCTTCGCCGGGTCGATCAGGAACGTGACAATGTTGTTCGAGTTCTGGTTGGCGACCAGCATGTATTTCCCGCCGGGGTCGATGGCAAAGCCGCGCGGCTCGCGCCCGCCGCTGGGGATGTGGTCATGGACGGTTAATTGACCGGTATCGGCATCGATGGAAAAGATGGCGATGCTCTCGTGCTTTCTATTGGAAACATACAGGAATTTACCGTTGGGGGTGATATGTATATCGGCCGGTAGATTTTGGCCTTCATATCCCTGGGGGAGGGTCCGCACCGACTGGATCTCCTCGAACGTACCACTTTCCGCTATATAGCCGAATCCGATCAGGGTGGAGTTCAGCTCGCAGACAACATAGGCATACCTGCCGTTGGGGTGGAACGCCAGATGCCGGGGACCGGAACCCGGCGCTACTGGTACATCTCCATGCTCTTGGAGCTGACCGGCGTCCAGGTCCATTCGGTAGATTCGGAGTTTGTCGATCCCCAGGTCCAGAGCTACCGCAAACTGGTTGGATGGGTCCGGAAGTATGCAATGCGCATATGGGCTGTCCTGGCGCTCGGGATGGATGCTCGAGCCCGCATGCTGGCAGATAGAGGAGGGCGCACCCAGCATTCCATCCGGGTAGATCGGAAGCATGGCAACACACCCGCTGATGTAGTTAGCCACAAGAGCATAGTGTCCCGTCCGTTCAATGCTGATGTAACAGGGGTCTTCTCCGCCAGAGGACTGCTTGTTCAACAGGGAGATCCGACCAGGATCAGCATGGACAGACAGGGCGATCACCCCTCCACCGTGATTGCCCTGAAATGTCCCTTTTTCATGGACCACGTATAAATTTCCCGTCTGCGGGTGGACCGCCAGATAGGAGGGATTGATCAGATCCTGTATCACGGTATCATACGTGAGCTTTCCCGAAGAAGGATCCATATGATAAACGTAGACACCTTCACTCGCGCTTTGCTCGGGCTCGGTGTACGTGCCCACAAAAACCCGCAGGCCTTTCCCATTCTCAGACGATTGAGAGGACATGGATTGCATCTCCCGGTTTTAAGTGTGGATTACAAGATGGATAACGGTTTCTCCCCTGCATTGTCACTCTTGATAAATCGCTTATTCCACCTTTTCGTGCTGCTCCATGTCTGCCAGCAGCAGGTCCAGGGCGCCGACCGAGATCTGCAGCTCGCGCAGCGAGACTGCCATCGACATCATCATCAGGATCAGGGCCAGGCCGAAGGTCCACTGTCCTCCGACGGTCCAGCCGGCGAACAGGGCGAACATGCTGATCACACAGAACAACAGACTAAGCACGCCAAAGATCTGCATATTGCGGATGAGGTAGATGCGATAGCGCAGGTTGCCGATCTGGGCCAGCAGATTCTCGTTCGGAACCGTGTGATAGCGGTCATAGAGATTGCGGATGATCGTGGCAAGCGTCAAAAAGCGGTTGGTATAGGCCAGGAGTAAGAGTGAAATGGCCGGGAATAATAACGCAGGAGTAGTGAGATTGAGTTCCATCCAGATCTATCCCTGTCCGCTGACTCCAAAAGCTACGTGGCTGGGGTTGATCAACACCATGGGCACATGTAGTGGCGGCAGCTGCGGGAGGTAGGAATTGGTGATCACGGCGTCATACAGTGACATCCATGCTACCCGAGCCATCTCCAGGCTGACTCCCACCTCGGTCTGGGTAGAGATGCGGATGTTGCCCTTCATCACAAACGTGCCCACCAAAATGTCAACTGCTTCCATCATCCGGTTGGGTTCACCCGTGTCGTAGTCCAGCGGCTCGTCGGTTGGCGGCAGGGTATGAAAGGCAATGAGATCCCCTGTCGGATAGTACAATTCCGGATACGAAAGGGCCTTGACCGGTCCTCCCCCGAACACCAGAACCTGGGACTTAAGCAGGTGCATGTATTTCGGCACCCCGTCCGTACGCAGCCAGATGTTGACGCGGTGAACGCTTTGCTTGGTGACCACCTCGCCGCGCACGACCAACTCCTTCGTGTACAGCATGACAGGCGTGGTCCGTTCATCAGGCCTGAGAATGTACATAACGCCTCCATAAATATTATACACTTGCCCGCATATCCGATAACCGTTTATACTGTGTGCTGACTTTCAAAATTGTGATTTTACAAATACAACGGACAAACCAACCCATGCACAAGAAACGCTGGGTGATCAACTCACCCATTACACCGCAAGCCGAAGAAGCGCTCGTCAGGTTTCCTCCCATCCTCAAACAAATCCTGTTCAACCGTGGACTGGCCGATTACGAGGAGGCGCGTGCCTTCATGAGGGCCATGCCGAGCTTCAATACCGATCCATTCCAGATGACCGGCATGGAGGCTACCGTGGACCGCATCCAGCATGCGATCCGGCACAATGAGCCGATCGCGGTCTACGGCGATTATGACGTGGACGGTGTGACCGCCACCGCGCTGCTTGTGGACGCGCTCAAGGGATTTGGCGCGAACGCCCGGCACTACATCCCGAACCGGTTCGACGAGGGCTACGGCCTCAATACCGACGCGCTGGATACGCTCAAAGCAGACGGCGTCAGGCTTGTCATTACCGTGGACTGCGGCATCCGCTCCCCGAACGAAGCGCTTCATGCCCAAGCCATCGGGCTGGACCTTATCATCAGCGACCACCACCACCCGGACGGCGAAAACCTGCCCCCTTCATTTGCGGTTGTCAACCCCAAACAGCATGGCGATAGCTATCCCGATAAATACCTGGCCGGCGTGGGCATTGCCTTCAAGATCGCCGAAGCCCTGCTCAAGAAATCGAGCGGGCCCTCCACGCCCATCGACCTGGCGGGCCTGCTTGACCTGGTCGCGC
>DASUOS010000368.1:0-24775 GCA_036276515.1 Anaerolineales bacterium
TCGGCTGCGCGCCGGGCAAGCGCTGCTTCGGCCCGCTTGCGCTGCTCGACTTCCTTCTCCAGCAAGAGGTTGGTCTCGCGCAGCTCGGTCGTACGCTCGGCCACATCCGTCTCAAGACGGACGTTCTGGGAGCGGACCGAATTCAGCCTCCACCGGAATCCGCTGGCGACCAGTGCCCCCAGCATCAGGATCACTGCACCGTTGAACCAGAAGGTCCGCCAGACGGGCGGGGTGATGACCACTGGAATCGCAATCCCGGTATCGTTCCAGACCCCATCACTGTTGGAGGCTTTCACGCGGAAGATGTAGTTGCCGCCTGGCAGGTTTGTGTAGGTGGCATACCGGCGGCTGCCCGCCTGGATCCATTCTTCGTTGAAACCTTCCAGCATGTAGGCATACTGGTTCTTCTGCGGGGCCTGGAAATCGAAAGCCGCAAACTCAAAGGAGATAAAGTCCTGTTTGTAGGACAGCCGGATCGGCTCGCCGCCGGATAGATCGACGGCCAGAGGCTCGTTGAAGACCTCGAAGCGGGTCACAACAACCGGCGGCGCAACGGGATTGGGCTGGATTTCTTCGGGGTCGAACAGGTTGAAACCGTTAATGCCGCCAATGTACATCGTTCCGTTGCGGGCGCGGTAGTAGGCGTTCGAGTTGAATTCGTTGCTCTGCAGACCATCCGTTGAATCGTAGACTGCGACTGCTCCGGTCCGCGGATTGAACTGGTTCAACCCGTTATTGGTGGTCAGCCATAAGTCGCCGTTATTGTCTTCGAGAATGCCAAGCACTACATTGTTGGACAGGCCCTGTTTTTCGGTATAGTGCGTGATTTGTCTGGTTTCGGGGTCGAGGCGGTTCAGACCCAGCTGTGTGCCGAGCCACAGACTCCCATCCGCGGATTCGTGAATCGCCCAGACCGAATCCTCGCTCAGGCTGGAAGGATCCTCGGGGTTGTTGCGGTAGCGGATAAAGCTAGCCTGCTGCGGGTCAGAATGAGCGGCCTGTTTCAGATCCAGCTGGTTCAGGCCTCCGCCCCAGGTCCCGATCCAGAGATTGTTCTTCGAATCGATATACAGGCTGACAACCATGTTGTGGCTGAGGCTGGTGGGGTCTTCGGGATCGTTGCTGTAATTGATGAATTTGTTGGTATATGCGTCGTAATGCGACAGGCCGCTAAATGTCCCGATCCACAGCCCACCGTTGTTATCGGAGATGATCGACGAAATATTGTCGTCTGCCAGACTGGACGGATCGTCAGGATCGTGGATAAAGTGTGTGACCCGGTTGGTTGCCGGGTTGAGACGGTTCAAGCCCTTGCCGAGCGTCCCGGCCCAGATCCTGTTGTACTCATCGACATACACGTCCATGAACAGGTCATCGGAGAGGCTGTTCGGATCATCCGGGTCATGACGGTAGTGGGTGAATAGACCGCTGTTCGGATTGAAGCGGTCCAGGCCCGCGCCCCAGGTGGCGACCCAGATATTCCCTTGTTTGTCCTCGGCGAAGGCGCCGGTGGCGCTGATGCCCGGGCTGGTGGGATCGCTGGGGTTGTTGCGGTACAGGCTGAATTGCCCGCTGTTGGCGGGCAGCAAATTGATGCCGCTGTGGGAGGTGCCCACCCACAGGATCCCCGAGCGGTCCTTGAACAGCGACCAGACTTCATCTCCGCTCAGGCTGTCGGTGAAGTAGGGATCGTGCCGGTAGCGCGTAAACGTGCCGGGAGCAGAGAGGTCCATGCGGTTCAAGCCGCTGGCCCAGGTGCCGATCCACAACATGCCGCTTGCATCCCCCCACAGGCTCATCAGGTCATTGCCGCCCAGGCTGTGTGGATCATCCGGATCGTGCATGAAATGCTCTGCTTTGCCGGTGCGCGGGTCGAAGTGGTCGAGCCCGCCGCCATGCAGGCTGAACCCGCCGGTGGCGATCCAGAACGACCCATCCTCGGCTTCGTAGATGGATGCAATGTTATTGCTGGACAGGCTTGCAGGGTCGGATGGGTTGTGCGGGTAGCGGACAAATGTACCGGTGGAGGGGTCGAAGCGGTTCAAACCGGACCCTTCGATGCCGTTCGCGCCCGTGCCGATCCACAGCTGACGGTTTGAGTCTTCGAAGATCAGCGAAACGGTATTACTGCTCAGGCTATGTGGATCGTCAGGGTTATTCTGGTGGTGTTCAAATGTGGCTGTTCCTGGATCGAAGCGGTCGAGGCCGCCCAGCGTGCCCACCCACAGGGTTCCATTTGAGTCCTCTTCTAAGGATGTAACGGTATTGTCGCCGAGGCTGCCCGGATCGTTTTCATCATGCAGGTAGCGTGTAAACGTCTCGCTGACAGGGTCATAGCGATTCAAGCCGCCGCCCCAGGTCCCGATCCACAGCGCGCCGCTGGCATCCTCGCCGATCGTCAGGATGCTGTTATGGCTGATGGAAGTGGGATCGTCGGGATCATGTTTATAGATCTTAAAGGAATAGCCATCATAACGGTTGAGCCCATCCTGTGTGCCGATCCACAGATAGCCGCGGCTGTCCTGGAAGAGGTCGAGCCCGGCATTTTGCGATAGGCCATCTTCGATGGAGAGATGCTCGAACCGGACGACACTGCCGGGGGCAAAGTTAAGGTCGACATCAGCTGTGGGAGTTTCCACAGGCAAGGCCGAACTGCTCGAGAAGGGCATTACCAGCAAGGCGAGCAGCACAAAAAATGCGACTTGAATGCTACGTTTCATTTCCTTAATCTGTATGGATATATCGAATTATTGTAGCATCCGGGTTTTGCGAGCCGCTACTAACAAGTCTCTTAATTTTTCGGATGGATGTAATCCTAATAGTCCCCGTGTGGGTATAATGAATGGACCTGGAGAACGGTCATGGACAAAAAACCTGGTTCCACCAAGCGAAAACCGAAGACGGAAAAACAATCCCCGGTCGAAGAGCCGGTCTGGACCTATCGCGGCTACAGCATCCGGGCCAGCGAGTTCGTCACGGCCATGGTCCATTTTTTCAGGGCGGAGGTCCAGCGGGCCAATGTCTGGCGCCAGCGGCTGGACACAACGACCAACTGGGCTGTGGTGGCCACCGGCGCAACCCTGTCTGTGGCGTTCAGCCAGCCCGACATTCACCATAGCATTATTATTTTGAATACCCTGCTGGTGGCCTGGTTCCTGTTCATCGAGGCCCGGCGATACCGTTATTATGAATTGTGGAGTTACCGCGTCCGCCTGATGGAGACCGATTTTTATGCCGCCATGCTCGTGCCTCCCTTTCACCCTTCCCCCGAATGGGCGGAGAGCCTGGCCGAGAACCTGCTCTCTCCCAAATTCCCGATCTCGATGCTGGAGGCGTTTGGCAGGCGCCTGCGCCGGAACTACCTGTGGATCATGATGATCCTGTATGCGGCCTGGATCGCCAAGATCTGGCTGTTCCCGGGTCCGCCGGCCGATCTGAATGCATTTGTCGAACGTGCAGCCGTGGGACCCCTGTCGGGGCAGGTGATGATCATGCTCGGGTTTGTATTCTACGGCGGGCTGTTTTTCCTGGCGGTGTATACGATCCGGATGACGCGCGCCACCGGTGAGATCCTGCCGCGTTTCGGGGAGGATCTGGAGCATGATGTGCGCCGTGAGATCGCCCGGGCCGGCGGCGACAAGAGAGGCATCCGCGCCTGGCTGTACCCGCAGCACCGCCGCCCGCAGCTGCTGGCATTCATCATCACAAAACAGGATAAATCGGTAGAGATCTCCCAGGGGATCTTCGATGCTCTTCGGCGGGGGGTCACGGCGATGGACGGCAAGGGTATGTACACAGGGGAAGAGCGAGCCATCCTGATGTGCGCGCTGACAGTCACCGAGATCAATAACCTGAAAACCATTGTGGCCAGGGTCGACCCGACGGCATTCGTGGCTACCTCCAATGCCTATGAAGTGCTGGGGAGAGGATTTCAGCCGCTCTCGGAGGATGAGTGAACAGGGCAGGTTTTTTCTTGTACAGGAATCATATTCCTGTGGTTAAATGGGCGAACCAATTTCAAGGAGGAGCAGGTAATGCCAACCGTTCGTACTGATTTTTTCAAGGTTGGGGATAAATTTGCCACCGTGATCGGGGATGACGTCAGGGTCGGCGATCCGGCGCCTGAGTTCACCGTCACAGCCCAGGACTGGAGCTCGGTCAATCCCATCGCAGAGTCGCAGGGCAAGGTAATTATTCTCTCCTCGGTTCCGGCCCTGGACACCAACGTCTGTGACCGCGAGACCCGCCGGTTCAATGAGGAAGCCGCCAAGCTCAGCGATGACATCGTCATCTACACCATCAGCACCGACCCTCCGCCGACCCAGAAACGCTGGTGCGGCGGGGCCGGCATCGACAGGGTCAAGGTGGTATCGGACGTTCTCAATACGGATATGGGTGAGAAGTACGGTCTGCTCGTCAGAGAGCGCCGAACGCTTCGCCGGGCGGTCTTCGTCGTGGACCGGGCCGGGACCGTCACGTATGCCGCGTACATGCAGCACAACGGTCTCGAGCCGGATTACGATGAAGTGATCGCAGCCGCAAAGGCTGCCCTGTAAAAGAGAACGTCCCGAACACCCGGGACGTTCTCTTTTACTCCACCAGCTCCGCGCCGTTCGAGGCGCGGGTGATGTAGATCTCCGGTTTTAGACTGGTCTCTGCTTCATAGCCTTTTGCCAGTGACGCCGCGAACTCACTTGCCTCTTCTCTTGCCACCAGGTTGACGGTGCACCCGCCAAAGCCTGCACCGGTCAGCCGCGCCCCATAACAGCCATCCAGGGATTGGGCGACTCGCACCATCACATCCAGCTCGGGGCAGGAGACTTCATACAGGTCGCGCAGGCTGATGTGGCATTCGTTCATCAATACTCCAAACTTGGCAATATCCCCTGCCTCCAGCAGCGGCTCGGCCTGCCTGGACCTTTCGATCTCCTCCACCACGTGCCGGGCCCGCTTCGCCACCTCGTCCGGCAATTTTCCCGCGTAGCGGTTGAATTCCTCCACGCTGACATCGCGCAGCGCCTTGATATTGGGAAGGTCCACTTTCAGCAGGCGCACAGCTTCCTCGCAGGCAGAGCGGCGCTTGTTGTACTCGCCGCTGGTCAGTTTTCGACGCACGGTGGTATCGGCGATGACGATGGAGACATTCTCCGGGAGTGGGATGGTCTTCCATTCCAGGGAGCGGCAGTCGAGCAGGAGCAGGCTGTTCTCCACACCGCAGGCGGAAGCGAACTGGTCCATGATGCCGCAATTGACGCCCACGTACTGGTTCTCCGCTTTTTGCCCAAGCAGGGCGCGCTGCATGGGGGGGAGGGTCCAGCCGCCGAGGGCCTGCCAGGCGAGCATGAAGGCCATCTCCACCGAAGCAGACGAGCTCAAGCCTGAGCCGCGCGGCACGTTGGAAGCGAAAACAGCCTGGATCCCGCTGGTATCCAGTCCCTCTTCTCCAATTGCCCACAGCACGCCAGCCGGATACAGCATCCACTCCAGGAGCGGAGCACTTGCCTCCTGCGTTCGGGAACGGACCGATTGAAGAGTGAAAAAGGCCTGGTCGTTCATATCCATGGCCAGGATCGAGGAGAGCGGCGAGCCCGATGGGGAAAATGCGAGATAGGTGGCGCGGTCGATCGCGGCGGGGAGGACAAATCCATCGTTGTAGTCCACATGTTCCCCGAGCAGGTTCACACGCCCCGGCGCGCGCACGATATGGGCGGGCGGGCTCCCATAGGTTTCCTGAAAGACACGAGTGAGTTGGGTAACAAGGTCCATGCCTCGATTGTAGCAGGAGACAGGCAGGTTGACGATACTTGAGCGATGCTGATACACTGCGCTCTTCATTCGAGGAGCAGCCATGACCGGTCTCAACATCCAATTCGACTCGATCCGCCAGTCCGCCACCGTGGCGATGGGGGACCATATCCTGGCGCTCAAGGCCAGCGGGAGAAAAATCGTGGGCCTCCAGGTAGGTGACCCGGATTTCGCCACCCCCGCCGCCATCATGGACGTAGCGATGAAGGCCATGAGCAACGGCCTGACCCATTACACATCCTCGCGCGGCAACCCAGACCTGCTGGCTGCGATTTCGCAGAAGCTGCAGCGCGACGAGGGTGTGAGCTACGATCCCGCCTCCGAGATCCTTGTGACCCATGGCGGCATCCACGCCTACTACACCGCGATGCAGTCCATTTTGAATCCCGGCGACGAGGTGCTGGTGCCCGACCCTTCCTGGGCGACACACGCCAACATGGCCCTGATGCTGCGCGGGAATGTGATCCGCGTGCCTGCGCCGTCGGGAAATGGCTTTATTCCCCATTTCGAATCTTGGGAAAAAGCCCTAACTCCAAAAACACGCGTCATCGTGTTGAACTACCCATCCAATCCGACCGGGGCATATCCGACACACGAATACCTGCAACGACTGCATGATTTTGCAAAAGCACATGACCTGTGGATCGTGAGCGATGAGGTCTATGGAAACTTGTATTATGGTGAGAGACCAACCAGTGCAGCCGCGTTCGAAGGCGCAAAAGAAAGAACCCTGCTGGTCAATAGCCTCTCCAAGACCTATGCCATGACCGGCTGGCGGGTCGGCTTCCTGGCTGCGCCCAAGTCCGTGATCGATAATGCCCTAAAGGCTGGGCAGAACTCTATTACATGTGTCTCGCCATTTATCCAGAAAGCGGCGGCCTTTGCCCTGGCCGATCCAGGTGTTCAACAAGCGGCGGCAGACATGCGCGCCGCCTACGCCCGCCGGCGTGACCGGGTGCTGCGCATCGCCCATGAGCTGGAAAGTGAAAAAGTGAAGGTCATACCTCCGCAGGGTGCCTTCTACTTCTTCCTTGATTTCCGGGCTCTGCAGATGACCTCGGTCGAGATCTGCGAGCGGATCCTGGAGGAGGCCGGCGTAGGCCTGGTCCCCGGCTCGGCGTTCGGCGCACAGGGCGAGGGGTTCGTGCGCATGACGATCGCCGCGTCGGATGAGGAGGTGGAAGAGGGGTTTAGGAGGATCGTGGGGTGGGCAGAGAGTCAGTAGGCAGTATCCAGTTGGCAGTTGGTAGTTGTCAGTTGGTAGTTGGCAGTTGGTAGCCAGGATGAAGTATTGTGGAGAAGTTAGTATGCGAGTAGCATTTCAAGGCGAGCCGGGTGCGTATAGTGAACAGGCGGTGTTCAATTATTTTGGCGCTGTGGAAACACAGCCATGTGAATCATTTGATGGGGTCTTTGATTCTGTTGTTTCCGGCGCATGTGGATTTGGCCTGATCCCCATCGAGAATTCTCTGGCTGGAAGTATCCACCAGAACTATGACCTGCTCCTGCGCCATGACCTGCATATCGTCGGCGAATATCCCCTGCGCGTGCAGCACTGTCTGATCGCCCTGCCTGGCGTCAAGAAAGAAGACATCAAAAAAGCGATCAGCCATCCCCAGGCCCTGGGACAGTGCGCCGCCTACCTGCGCAATCTGGGAATCAAAGCCGAACCGGTCTACGATACTGCGGGAAGTGTGAAGATACTGAAGGAATCGGGGGCAAAGGATACGGCCGCGATCGCCTCCCGCCGTGCTGCAGAGATCTATGGGATGCAGATCCTGGAAGAAGGCATCGAGGATAATCCGGAGAATTACACCCGCTTTCTTGCCATCTCAAAAGAAGCCGTGCAGCCTGAGGGAGAATCAAAGACATCCATCGTCTTTACTTTGAAGAACCAGCCTGGTGCTCTGTTCAAAGCCTTGAGCGTCTTTGCCCTGCGCGATATCGACCTGACCAAGATCGAATCCCGTCCGTTACAGGGCAAGCCCTGGGAGTACCTGTTCTACATCGATTTCAGCGGCGCGGCGCATGAGGAGACGGTCCGCAAAGCGCTCGACCATTTGGGGGAATACGCATTGATGCTGCGGGTGCTGGGATCGTATCCTCGCTTTAAGCAAAGTTCTCCCTCTTGACATCTCCCTGCCTCCGTCATACAATCCCGCCCAACAATATACCAAAAACGCTGACGAGGACGAGTACGCTTCAAAGCGATTTTCAGAGAGCCGGGCACGCGGTCGGGAATGACCGCAGGGTGTGAGCCAGGCAAAAGCGCAGAAGCCGAATGGACCTCCGAGTTGTGAAGAGAAAGTTACTAGAGAATGGATCCGTAAAGACTAGTAACGAGTACCAGAGACGGGAACTGCACCCGTTACCACGCAGAGTTACTTAGTGAGATAGAGAGTAGATGATTGGAGAGTAGAGAATTAGTCAACTACGAAACTATCCAACTAGCTAACTAAAAAGAGTGACGCTGGCTCATATCCCTGTTGCATCACGACAGGGATTTTTGTTTCCAACTGGCGTTAACCTGGGTGGCACCACGGGAGTCCCCTCTCGTCCCAATGGACGGAGGGGATTCCGTTTTAACGTTTCCACGTTCAAACGTATGAACATCAAGTGTAGAGCTTCAACATTTTGGAGGCACGATGATTGTAGAACCAGCCACCAGCCAGACGATCATACGCGAAATTTCTGCGGACCTCGAGACGCCCATCAGCGTGTATATGAAACTGCGTGGGCAGGGACCGTCCTTTTTACTGGAGTCCGTGGAAGGCGGTGAGCGGATCGCCCGCTATTCGTTTATCGGTGTCCGGCCGCGGGCGCAGTACATCCTGCGGGATGGACAAGTTGAGGTGATCGAGAAGGGCGCGACGCGTACGCTTCAGTACAGCGGTGATCCGACCCACTTCCTGCAGGAAGAGATGAGCCGCTTTAAGTTCGAGCCCCAACCGGGAGCACCGCGTTTCATTGGCGGACTGGTGGGCTATCTGGGCTATGAGTCCGTGCGGTTCTTTGAGCCAACCTTGAAACCGAGAATGGCTCCTGGCGCTGAGCGTAATCGAAGCACGATTCCCGATGGGATTTACTTGTTGGCTGATACCGTCATCGCCTTCGACCACGCCCGCCGCAGCCTGTCCCTGATCGCCAATGTGCTGGATGGCGATAGCGATGCCGCTACCCGCAAGCTGGATGAGATCGAGGCCTGCATTCACCGGCCGCTTCCGTCCGTGCAGTCGCCTGAAATCCACTCCTCCAAAACGCGCTCGAATATGACCCAGGGACGTTTTGAAGACATGGTGCGGGATGCCCGCGAGCACATCGCCGCGGGGGATATCTTCCAGGTGGTGCTTTCCCAGCGCTTTAGGCGCGAAACGAATGTCGAGCCGTTCGACGTCTATCGCGCTGTGCGGCGCCTCAACCCTTCACCCTATATGTTCTTTTTTGATTTCGGCATCGTGGACGACGAGCCGTTGTTCCTGGTCGGGTCGTCGCCGGAGATGTTCGTACGCCTGGAGGGACGGACCGCCTCTCTGCGTCCGATCGCCGGGACGCGGCCTCGCGGCGCCGACTCCGCCGGGGACGCCGCGCTCGCCGAAGAGCTGCTCGCCGACCCGAAGGAGCGCGCCGAGCACGTCATGCTCGTGGACCTCGGCCGCAACGACCTGGGCCGCGTCTGCGAATATGGCACGGTCAGAGTCTCTGATTTCTTCACCGTCGAAAAATATTCGCATGTCATGCACATCGTCTCGCACGTGGAAGGCAAACTGCGCCCGGAGCTGACCGCCTTTGACCTGGTGCGGGCCGCTTTCCCCGCCGGGACCGTCAGCGGCGCGCCCAAGGTCCGCGCCCTCGAGATCATCTCGGACCTCGAGCCGGATGCGCGCGGGGCCTATGCCGGCATGGTCGGCTACTTCGGCTTCGACGGCAACATGGACACCTGTCTCGCCATCCGGACGATGGTCGGGCGGGGGAACACGTTTACCGTCCAGGCCGGTGCAGGAATCGTTGCTGACTCGAACCCAACCACCGAATACCAGGAAACCGTGAATAAAGCGACAGCCATGCTGCGCGCGATTGAAATCGCTGAGGAAAATTCTTGACGGTAGACCATAGACTACAGACCGTAAAACAGGGTCTACCGCCCACCGTCCACGGTCCAACAGAAAGGAACTAACCCATGACAACTCCCACCACCAAACCCCGCCTGCTCACCGGCGACCGCCCCACGGGACGGCTGCACCTCGGTCACTACGTCGGCTCGCTGGCCAATAGGGTGCGCTTGCAGCACCAGTATGAATCCTTCTTCATCATCGCCGACCTGCACACGCTGACCACCAAGCCCGAGCCGCAGCACATCAAGGATATCCCGCTTTATGTGCGCGAGATCGTACTGGATTACCTGTCCGTCGGAATCGACCCGGAGATCAGCACCATCTTTGTGCAATCGACCATCCCGGAAACATACCAGTTAAATCTGTTGTTCGAAATGCTGGTGACGGTGCCCAGGCTGGAGCGCATCCCCTCACTCAAGGAGATGGCCCGCGATGCCAACATCGACACGATGCCGTTCGGCCTGCTCGGCTATCCCGTCCTGCAGGCCGTGGACATCCTGCTGCCGCGTGCTGAGGTCGTACCGGTGGGCAAGGACAACCAGTCCCATGTGGAGCTGGCCCGTGAGATCGCCCGCCGTTTCAACAACCTGTACGGTGAGGTTTTCCCTGAGCCGGAAGCGATCATCGGAGATGTGCCCACGCTGGTCGGTACAGACGGGCAGGCCAAGATGAGCAAGTCGCTCAACAACGCCATCTATCTCTCCGACGACGCCGAAACGGTCCGGCAAAAAGTCATGAACATGTACACCGATCCCAAACGCCTGCGCGCCACCGATCCGGGAACCGTGGAGGGCAATCCCGTCTTCACTTATCATGACGCGTTCAACCCTTCCAAAGCTGAAGTGGACGATCTCAAGGAACGCTATCGTGTAGGCAAAGTCGGCGATGTGGAAGTCAAGAAAAAACTTGTGATCGCCATCAACAACTTCCTGGAGCCGTTCCGTGAAAAACGTGCCTTTTACCTGGCCCATCCCACGATTCCCGGCGATGTCCTGGCCAACGGAATCCGCCGCATGCAGGCTGAGGCCAAAGCGACGATGGAGCTGGTCCGCGAGAAGACCGGCCTGGCCTATTCACTCGATCTGTTCGCGGATGAGGTGGATATCTTTGGCGAATATGATGATTAATCATGTTGCAGGTTGAAGGTTTAATGTCGTTTTTCAACATTCGACCTGTAACCTTTGACCTTCAACAGCTAAGGAACTCGATATGCTTGTACTAATCGATAATTACGACTCCTTTACCTACAACCTCGTCCAGTATTTCGGCGAGCTGGGTGCGGATATCCGTGTCTTCCGCAATGACCAGGTCACCATGAACCAGCTGGTCGCCCTCAACCCGTCACACCTGGTCATCTCTCCGGGGCCGGGCGAGCCGATCAAGGACGATGGCATCTCTTCGGAGGCGATCAAGCATTTCACCGGCAGGATCCCTGTGCTGGGTGTCTGCCTCGGGCACCAGTCCCTCGGCGCGGTCTTCGGCGGCAAAGTGGACCGGGCCCAGCGCCTGATGCATGGCAAGACTTCCAAAGTGACCCACAACGGACAGGGTATCTTCAAGGATATTCCATCGCCCTTCGAAGCCATGCGCTATCACTCGCTGGTGGTCTATGATCCCATCCCCGACGAGCTCGAAGTCACGGCCATCACGGCTGAAGAAGAGATCATGGGATTAAGACACCGCCAGCATCCCACCTACGGCGTGCAGTTCCATCCCGAGTCCATCCTGACCGAGCACGGTAAACAGATCCTCAAAAATTTCCTGGACCTCAGCCCGGCTCCCCCGAAAGGAGAACAAGCCATGCTAAAGCCCTTTATTGCCAAAGCCATCAACCGCACCGATCTCAGTGCTGAGGAAGCCGAACAGGCGATGAACATCATCATGACCGGCCAGGCCACGCCGGCCCAGATCGGGGCGTACCTGGTGGCGCTGCGTATGAAAGGGGAGACCATTCCCGAGATCACCGGCTCAGTCAGGGCGATGCGCACCAACGCGGTCAAGGTGAAGCTCAATCACAATGGACCGGTCTATGACATCGTCGGCACGGGCGGCGACGGCGCCCACACGTTCAACATCTCGACCGCCGCGGCGTTTGTGCTGGCAGGGACCGGCCGTAAAGTCGCCAAGCACGGCAACCGGGCCGCCTCGTCACAGTGCGGCTCTGCGGATGTTCTGTCCGCGTTGGGTGTCAACCTCGAGCTCACGGCAGAACAGGTGGCCCAGGCCATCGAGCAAATCGGCATCGGCTTTATGTTCGCACCCAAGTTCCATCCGGCCATGAAACATGCCATCGGCCCGCGCAAGGAGATCGGCCAACGGACCATTTTCAACATCCTCGGTCCGCTCACCAACCCGGCCGGCGCGAACATCCAGCTGACCGGTGTCTTTGACCCCCGGCTGACCGAGCCGCTTGCACATGTCCTCAATGAGCTGGGCTCCAAAGCTGCCCTGGTGATCCATGGCGCGAACGGGCTCGACGAGCTGAACACGACCGGTCCGAACCGCGTCAGCCACCTCAGGGATGGCGCAGTCGAAACCTATGACCTGCAACCGGCCGACCTGGGTCTGGCGCCTTCTACGGTCCAGGACCTGCGCGGCGGCACGCCTGATGAATCGGCAGTGATGATGCGTGAGCTTCTATCCAACAAGCTCAACGGCGCCCGCCGGGATGCGGTCCTGCTCAATGCTGCGGCGGCCCTGGCTGCGGAGACAGGTGATTTCAAGTCCGCGCTGGAAGAGGCAGCTGCCTCGTTGGATAGCGGAAGAGCCCTGGCCAGGCTCGATGCACTGGTCGAGTTCTCGCAGGCATTCCAGGTCCTCCAATGAGCGTTTTGGCACGAATCCTTGAGCAGAAAAGGATAGAGATCGCGGCGCTCGACGCCCGAGACCTGCGCCGCGCCGCGGAGTCTTCGCCTATCCCCCGGGATTTCGTGCCTGCGATCAAGCGCCGGGTCCCGCACAGTCCCAGCCTGATCGCCGAGCTCAAGCGCGCCTCTCCGTCCAAAGGCCTCCTGGCCCCGCACCTGGACCTTCTCCAGGTGGCGGACATGTACATAGAGAACGGCGCCTCTGCCATCTCCGTGCTTACGGATGAAAAATTCTTTCTGGGAAAGCTCGAAACATTGTCTGAATTACGTTATACACGGAAGGTGGATCTGCCTCTGCTTCGCAAGGATTTCATCATCGACGAATGCCAGGTCTATCAATCGAGAGCCCATGGCGCCGACGCCATCCTGCTGATTGCCGCCGCACTGACCGATGATGTGCTCTTTGCCAGCCTGCACGCCCTGGCCCTGGAACTTGGGTTGACGCCGTTGGTGGAAGTCCACGATGAAGCGGAAACCGAACGAGCCTTGAAGTTAAAGGATATCAAGCTGATCGGCATCAATAATCGGAACCTTGCAACCTTCAACCTTTCCCTGGAAACGACAGAGAGGCTCCGCCCGATGATTCTCCCCGATATTGCCGTCGTAGCCGAGTCGGGAATCTTCACCGCGCTGGATGCAGAGCGGCTGGCCCATGTGAATGTGGATGCGATCCTGGTTGGGGAGGCGCTGGTCACGTCGGAGAATATCCCTGCGAAAGTGCGTGAACTTTCCGGTAAAAAGAGTCAAACGTCCAAGGATCTAGCTTCCCCTGACCTTTGACGTTCGACCTGCAACCTTAAACCTATGACCAAAATCAAGATCTGCGGAATCAGAACAGAGACGGATGCCCTTGCCGCCATGGAAGCGGGTGCTGATTTAATCGGCTTCAACTTCTACCCGAAAAGCCCACGCTATATCGACGTAGGCCGCTGCCGGGACATTATGTCCGTGATTCGACAGCATGGAAGGGTCATCTGTGTGGGTGTGTTCGTCAATGCCTCGGCAGCGGATATCTGTGCCACACTCGATACCTGCGGGTTAAGCCTTGCGCAGCTGCATGGGGATGAAACGCCGGAGATGCTTTCCAGACTCGGCGGCAGAGGCTTCAAAGCCTTCCGCGGGATTCCCACCAGCCTGGATGGGTTTACAAGGAGCGATGCTCCAGCCTTCCTGCTGGATGCATCTGTAAAAGGAGAGTATGGCGGGACAGGCGTCACAGCCGACTGGGAAGGCGCGGCGGAACTGGCGATGAATTATCCCTTCCTGCTGGCAGGCGGTCTGACCCCGGAGAATGTCGCCGAGGCGGTACAAAAGGTCCGGCCCTGGGGCGTGGATGTGGCCTCGGGCGTGGAATACGCCCCTGGGGAAAAAGATGCGAATAGGATGAAGGCATTTGTGCGTGAGGTCAGAAAGACGATGGACGGTGGACGATAGACAATCACGGTCCATCGTCCATGGTCTATGGTCTATTGTAAAAACCCGGAGGAAGTATGGCAGCAACTTTTTTACCCCACAAATTCGGCCCGTATGGCGGCCAGTTCGTCCCCGAAACATTGATGCCGGCTCTGATCGAGCTGGAAGAGGCATTCGTCACGGCAAAAAAGGATGCCGCTTTTCAGCAGGAATTCAATAAATTGCTGGCCTCCTTCGTGGGCCGTCCGACACCATTGACCCATGCAAAGCGATTATCCGAAAAACTGGGCGGGGCGCAGATCTATTTGAAGCGTGAAGACCTGGCTCACACCGGCGCGCACAAGATCAACAACGCGCTTGGCCAGGCACTGCTCGTCAGGCGGATGGGGAAGCGGCGCATCGTGGCAGAGACCGGGGCAGGTCAGCATGGGGTAGCCTCGGCGACGGTTGCCGCCCTGCTGGGGCTGGAATGTGTCGTATATATGGGCGTAGTGGATATTGCCCGGCAGGAGCCGAATGTGTTCCGCATGAAATTGCTCGGCGCAGAGGTGCGGCCGGTGACATCAGGCACGCAGACGCTGAAGGATGCCATCAACGAGGCGATCCGGGACTGGGTGACGAATGTAGGCGATACTCACTACCTGCTCGGCTCGGCGCTGGGTCCGCATCCCTATCCGACCATCGTGCGTGAGTTTCAGTCGGTGATCGGGACGGAAGCACGGGAACAGATGTTGATGGAAGTCGGTCAATTGCCGGATACGGTCATCGCCTGTGTCGGCGGCGGGTCGAACGCGATCGGCGTTTTCAGCGGATTTGTGAACGATGAGCAGGTGGAGCTGATCGGCGTCGAGGCGGGCGGGAACGGCATCGAGACGGGCAAACACGCGGCTCGCTTTGGCGACCCATCGAAGGGGCGAGTAGGGGTCATCCATGGGACGAGAACGTACGTCCTGCAGGATGAAGACGGCCAGATCGCCGAGACACACTCCGTCTCGGCAGGGCTGGACTACGCCGCGGTCGGTCCGGAACATTCGCTGCTGCGGGATACCGAACGCGCCTTCTACACCTCTGCGACCGATAGGGAAGCATTGGATGCGTTCCAGATGCTCTGCCATACGGAGGGAATTATCCCCGCCCTGGAGTCCTCTCATGCCGTGGCAGAGGTCATCAAGCGCGCTCCGCAGATGCGGAGGGACCAGGTGATCCTCGTGAATGTATCGGGCAGAGGGGATAAGGATTTGAATACAGTCATTAAAGAAATGGGCGGTATTCGATAGTCGAAATTCGATTATCAAATATCGAAATCCGAGGAGCTCATGAACCGAATAGAATCCGCCTTTCAAAACAAGCCTATATTTATGCCCTATTTCCCTCTTGGCTACCCAGACCTGGACACATCCATCGATGTCATCGAAGCACTTGCCAGGAACGGCGCCGACCTGATTGAAGTGGGCTTATCCTTTTCCGACCCGTTGGCAGATGGGCCTGTCATTCAGCACGCAACCCAGATCGCTCTGGAAAAGGGAATCACAGTTAAGAAATCACTGGCAGCCTTGAAGGAAATTCGCAGCCGCGGTGTGGACATCCCCCTGGTGCTGATGGGGTATTACAACCCCATGCTGGCCTATGGATTGGAAAAATTTGTCTGTGAGGCCGCCGATGCCGGTGCGGACGGGTTTATCGTGCCAGATTTGCCCATGGAGGAGGCGGAGGAATTTAGATCCATTGTAGGGGTGGATGGCCGCCCACCCTTATATCTGATTCCTATGCTTGCCCCCACCACACCGGAGGAGCGTATGGAACGGATTGCGCGCGAGGCAAAGGGATTTATCTATCTGGTTTCGGTCACCGGGGTGACAGGCGAGCGAAAATCAATATCAGAGGGGCTGAGCGATTTGATCGCCCGCGTGCGAGAACATGCATCCGTGCCGGTGTGTGTGGGGTTTGGGATCAGCACGCCCGAACAGGCCCGGCAGGTCGGCGCATTGGCGGATGGAGTGATCGTCGGTTCGGCTTGTGTGAAGGCCATCGGCAGCAGTGAGACGCCGGCCGAAACTGCGATGGAATTTGCGCGAAGTTTTGAGCATGCGCTCAGACAGCAGGCTGTCTGATTGTTGTATACTCATATGCAAAGGAACGGAGGTCACCATGCATATCGTTAAGTTGCTCGAGCATCGTTTCCCGAAACAGAAGGGGAATGTAACGACTATTCTGGTAATACTCTCAGTGAGCCTGCTCTTATTGGGAGTGGGACTGCTCTTTTTACAATAGGAATGTATCAGACTTAAGCGTAAAGGACATGCACCGGCATGTCCTTTACGCTTAACGTATCGACTGGGCCGTCCTGTCGGCAATTTCAACGGTCTGGCCTGGCTCAAAGTTGCTTGTGAACCAGCCATAGGACCGTTCCCGGTCTTCACCGCCTTCATCCGTGGGTAACAAAAGATCACAGATCACAACGAGATCTTCGATCACCCGTTCATAACGATAATAGGCCAGGGCGGCCAGATCGATCTGTGCGTTTCCATAACCTTGATAGAACATCTCAATCTGTTCTTCGCTTTTCCACAGCTCATCGATCCCGCCGCCAATGAACATCAGGTCACGTTCTTTTGGCGCCAGGATGGGGTCATCCCAATCGACAATATAGAGCTCTCCCGTATCGCCGATCAGAATGTTGCCGCCGTGAATGTCCGAGTGACAGAGGACAAAGTCCCAGTCCCTGGAGCGCAGTGTATCGGCGAGCTGTTCGCTCTGTTCGACAACCCGGGTGATCTCGTTTTGTTTGGATCGGATAAAAGCTGCCAGTTTTGCCGCCGTAGGATCGGTAAAGATATCCTTCGCGGCCTGAGCCTGATACTGTCTCATATCTTCCCGCCACCCTGCATTGAATGTTTCCTTTCGCACGAGGCTCCTGAGATGGGAAGGGATTTTGGCTGTATGTATCTCTTTAAGGGCAGCACCAAGACTCTGCCGGTGTAGATCCGACAATTCCATTTCAAAGCCATTCTTCCCCTCGATAAAGGGGTACAGGATGATCTTGTACTCACCAAAATCTGCCCAGAGTTGTTGGGATGTTGCCCCCAGGGGGACAAGGATCGCACCCACTCCGCTTTCCTTGAGGAACGCAGGCACGCGCACAATGACTTCATCGAAGTTTTTTCTTAGCTTTAGAAAGTGTGCAATGCTTTCATCAGAGACGGCGCGATAGACAGCTGTTCTCGAATCCGCACCGATGGGGATGAAGGTGAGTTCGCTGACGCGAAGATCATATCCCTCCTGCACGCAGGAAATGATCAGTTCATCGGGGATATTGGGTTTTTCAAGCATTTTGCAATTTTAAGGGCAGGATTACCCTACCCTATTTAACCACCGCTGAATGATTGAATGCCTTAATCGCTAGCCCGGCAACCACGCTGGTAAATGAGCTCGATTGCTTTACCTTCTCCCTGCCAAAGATCCGCACCAGCATCTCGGTGAACAGAGGAATATTCGACGACCCGCCTGTCTTCACGACCGCGTCGATCTCATCCGGCTCCAGCCCCGATCGGGCGATCGTATCCATCAGCACTTTTTCGACATCGACGAGGTATTGATAAATATCCGTTTCGAGCTGGTGGCGGGTATACAGCTCCCACAAAGCGATATCCTTGTCTTCCAGGCTGATGATCGTGGCGCCATCACTGGACAGGGCGATCTTGCCTGCCTCGACCCGGTTGTAAAAGGTGAAGGCCAGGTCGTTATAGATCAGGCCCAGCAGCGCTTTCATCTGTATGGGTGCTATGCCGGCCTGGATAGCCTTCTCCAGGATATTCTTGTTGATGGGAGTTCCCAGGTAGGGGAGCGCCATCCAGTCCGGGATGGCCTGGATCATTTCCATGATCTCGGGGTGATACTTGACGCTGCCATAGCCAAAATGGGACAGCATCCGCTTCTCGATAATGGCTCTGTCGAAGTCGCTGCCGGCAATATCCACACCGCCGCTGGCGTAGACGGTGCGCTTCTTCGGATCGCCCAGGCGCATCACGGCGATGTCAAGTGTTCCGCCGCCAAAGTCAAAGATGACCACATTCTGCGGTTCGTTGATGGACTGTTCGTAATCCAGCGCCGCAGCGATCGGCTCCAGCTCGAAGTCCACTTCCCTGAACCCCGAGTCGTGGGCAGCCTGCCGTAGTGTCTCCTGCGCCTTGCGATCCTGGTCTGGCGACTCGGAAAACTTCACTGGCCGGCCAAGGGTCACCGCTTCGATCGGCTCGCCCAGAACCTGTTCGGCGCGCCGTTTCAGCAGGGTCAAATACGTTTTGGCCAGATCGCCCACCGTGTAATAGCGCTCGAAGATCTGCGTTCCGTCATATCGTTCCTTGCGGAGCGCCGTCTTGAGATACTGCAGAAGACGCCCGGGCTGAAGCTCGTCCACATACACAAAAATGTCGCGTACATAATGCATGTCCGAGCCATAGACATCGATCTCACCTGCCCACTGCTTGACGAAGCGCCGCTGGCGGTTGACGTTGTCGCGGTAATAGTGCTCCACTGCCTCCTGGCCGATCGACGGGCGGTACTCGCGGGTGATATACAGCACGGTCTTGATGACTTCCGGGATTACATTTTTAGGATCCACCGGCAGCAGCCGGACGCGCCGGCCATCGTAGACCGCCACCCCGGAATTGGACGTCCCAAAGTCGATGCCCACTTTGATGCTCATGAAGACGCCTCCTGCGCGGACGATCCGTTCCACGCCTCAGCCGGGATCACGCCCATTGACAGGATTAGCCCTCCGGCTTCGATCGAGCCGCTGCCGATGATCGATCCTGCCTCATGAACGCGCAGCCTCCCCGTTGAGTCCAGCACAACGATCCAGTCCATCGCCCGGACCGACGCCGCACCAATAAAGCGGACTCCCTGTTCGAGCTTCGATGCTGAGATCAGTGCCTGTCCCTTCGCCAGCGGAGATCTGGAGCGCTCGAGGCTGTCCACCTCACGATGGAGGACCTTGCCCGTCTGCGTGAGGAACAATATAGCCTGCTCCTGCTGCGGCACGAAGGAGGCGATCACGTAATCGCTGGCAGTCAGCTTGATCCGCTCCTCGACACTGTAGGAGAGCTCGTTCACGTCCAGCCCGAGCAGTTTCCCTTCGAAGGTAATAAAACCGAAAAGATCCTTTTTCAGGCAGAGCCTTGCATCGAACGGCTGGTCTGACTTTTGAAGCGTGCCTTTGCCCAGATAGTGATTCCCCAGAATCGACTGTGCCATCGACGTCATCGTTTTCTTCACGCAGCCGCGCCGGCTGATCTGCAGGAAGAATTCAGCGAGCGGCAACTGTGAGATGGGCATCATGCAGACCAGGAACTCACTTGCCCGGGGCTCATCGGGCAGGGCAGCGTTTTCCCACGTCCATTCCGCACCGGCTTCCATGCTGGAGATGCTGCCCACCGCGCAGGTGCTCACCCGGCCGGAGTTGAAGAGCAGCAGCACTTCCTCATTCGACGGAACTGCCAGCAGGCGCGGCTGTTCACTGGTCTGCAGGGTATCGTCCACGATATGGTCGGATACCTCCAGCTCGCCATCAAGCTCTCTGCGAAAGACTCGCCCATAGGTGTTGTACACCAGCAGACTTGTCTTTGAGGCGGCGGCTGCCCGGATCGGAAGCTCGGCGAGCTCCTCCACCTGGCTGCCAAACCGCCTTTTGAGCAGGTCAAGCTGGTACTCCAGGTGGGCGATGCGTTTCTGATACTCCTCCACGCGAGTGCCGTTCTGCAGGGCAATGTTCTCTATCATAAGCTCCTCATTGCGTGCTGTCAGATCGCTTAACCGTTTGGCCACCAGCTTCACGATCGTCACTGCCGACTCGGGCCGGGTTTCGGCTTCCTTCATCCATTCTTCGATTTTGTGTGAAAAAGAGGGCATGGGGGTTCCTTGAGTGGCTCCCGTGTAGTTCACGGGGGCAATAATTATACTAGACCAACCCCGACAGGAGCAAAAATCCAGCGGAAATGGGTGATTTTCCCGGCGATTCCCGCTGGATTAACCCGATTTTCGACCCTGAAAGGTATCACAACCTGTAGTGTAATCCGTTAAATAGGTTGATATTCATAATTAACCAGGTTTCGAGAATTGGGCATGTCGCCACCTCGAAACGGCTATTACCCTGCCTGATCAGGGCAGGATTGAAAGGATAGGAAAAAATGGATGGTGCTGTAATTACTGATTGGGGAACGGCTGTCATGACTTCTTTGGCTGCCGCCCTCAGCTTGTTCCTGGCGGCGATCCCGAGAATTATCGGCTTCATTGTTATTCTCGTTATCGGCTGGCTGATATCGGGTGTGCTGGCGTCTGCAACCGCAGCACTCCTGCGGGCGGTACACTTTAATGACCTGGCGCAGCGTTCCGGGCTGAGCGGGTTTGTCCAAAACATGGGCTTGCGGACAGATACGGCCGGTGTGCTGGCGAATATCGTCAAATGGTTTGTGCGGCTGATCGTGCTGGTGGTCGCTTTCGATGCTCTGGGCCTGCCGGCTGTTTCTGCCGTGCTCCAGCAGTTCCTGCTCTGGATCCCCAACCTGGTCGTTGCCGTGGTGATCCTGGTAATTGCGGGCCTGGCGGCCAATGCCCTGGGTAACCTGATCCGCGGCTCCACGGCCCAGGCGGGTCTCGGAAATCCGGACCTGCTGGCGACCATTGCCCGCGTGGCAGTCTGGGGCTTTGGTATCGTAGTTGCGGTCAACCAGATCGGGGTGGCCCAGACGCTGGTCAACACCCTGTTCATGGGTCTGATCGGAGCACTGGCTCTGGCGCTGGGTCTTGCATTCGGTTTGGGCGGTCGTGATACGGCGGGTCAGATCGTGCAGAACTGGTATCAGACGGCCCAATCGGCGCGGCCTCGCATCGAGCGCGCCGCCCAAAATATGGAGCGGAATGCCGACGAGATGCGCTCCGATATCGAAGGTAAGCTTCCTCGAAGGGGACAGAACCTGCCGTAGCGTACGTCCCCGGTCTATAGCCTGTCAAAAGCATCCTGCTGGCTGGTCCCTCGTTTGGATGGACCAGCCAGCCGCTATTAAGGCTGCACCTATCGATTTTATTTGTCCACCCACAGGCGAATCCGCCGGTCCGACAAAAATCCAGCATATAATGGGAAGGAAAGGAATCCTGCGAGCATGGATGCATCCATCAGCCGTGTGAACCGTACCAAGGAAGCTGCCCGGGCAAGTTATAACCGCCTGAGCCGCTGGTATGACGTCATCGCCGGAAGCACGGAGAAGAAATACCGGGATTGGGGGCTGGAGAAGTTAGCCGCCCAGCCGGGTGAATCCATTTTGGAAATCGGATTTGGGACCGGCCATTGCCTGGTAGCCCTGGCGAAAGCCGTCGGTCCGGACGGGCGCGTGACCGGTTTGGATATCTCGGATGGAATGCTCGCCATTGCCCGCGACCGCCTGCAGAAGGAGGGATTGAACGAGCGCGTCGACCTGCACCTGGGCGATGCCGCCAATTTGAGCTTTATCCAGTCTGCGAGTCTGGATGGCGTATTCATGAGCTTTACCCTCGAGCTGTTCGATAACCCGGAGATCCCGCGCGTCCTTCTGGAATGCCGGCGCATCCTGAAGCCTGGCGGCAGGCTGGCCGTCGTCTCGATGACCAAGACCGACCCGCCCGGCCTGGCGGTCCGCATGTACGAGTGGTTCCACGAGCATATGCCGGAGTATGCCGACTGCCGCCCGATCTTTGCCCGGCAGGCGCTCGAGCAGACAGGATTCGTCGTTCAGGATGTCAGTGTGTCTTCCATGTGGGGGCTGCCCGTCGAGATCGTCCTGGGGATGAAGCCGTGAAGATCATTTACATTGCCTCCGGCGCCGCAAACATGTACTGCGGCAGCTGCATGCACGATAACGCGCTTGCCGCGGCGATGAAGGCGGCGGGCGAGGACGTCAGCCTCTTCCCGCTCTATACGCCGATGCGCCTGGACGAGGAGAGCGCCGGGGAGAGACAGATCTTTTATGGGGGAATTAAAGCGTATTTGATGCAGAAATATCCGCGTCCATTCTTCGGGCGAAACCTTTTATTCCGCCTGGCCGGTTCTCAAGCGATCCTGCGGCTGATGCCTCACTTTGACATTGGCAGCGCGGTGGACCCCGTGGCGAACGCCCAGCTCACGATTTCGATGCTGAAAGGCGAGGACGGGAACCAGCGCGAATTGCTGCAGGAATTGGTGCAGTGGATCAAATCCAACTACCAGCCGGATGTCATTCATATCACGAATGCCCTGCTGATCGGTGTGGTCCGGGAGCTCAAGCGTTCGCTCCAGGTACCGGTCACCTGCGGCCTGCATGGGGAGGATATTTTCCTCGAAGGTCTGCCCAGGCCCTACCAGGAGCAAGCCCTCGAAATTATACGTGAACGTGCCGGTGACGTCGACCGCTTCCTGGCGATCAGCACCTACTACAGCGATATGTTCTCCCAATGGGCCGGGCTGGACCGCTCGAAGATCGATGTCGTCTGGCCGGGGATCGCTCTGAACGATTATCGCGACCTGCCTGTAGAGCGCGATCCCTCGCGTCCTCTAACTGTTGGCTATCTCGCCCGCTTTGTCCCCGAGAAGGGACTGCACCTGCTGGTCGACGCGTTCATCCGGCTTCATCGCTCCGCTGAATTTCCGGACCTGCGGCTGGTTGCCGGTGGCTATGTCAGCCGGGCCTACAAGACCTATATCGATGGCATCCGCCGAAAAATCAAAGAGAATCATCTTGAGGAACGCATCAGCCTGCTGGGGACTCTGGAGCGCGCCGATAAGCTGAAGTTCTTCAGGGACATCGATGTGTTCTCCGTGCCGGCCGTTTATCGCGAGCCAAAAGGAATATCCATTCTCGAAGCCCTGGCCAGCGGCGTACCGGTCGTCCAGCCGGAGCATGGCGCCTATCCTGAATGGATCCAGGCCACCCGCGGCGGACTGCTGCATCGTCCCAACGACAGCGCCGACCTGGCCGATAAGCTTGCGGCCCTGCTGCGGGATGCCAATCTGCGCAGGCAGCTCGGCGGGCAGGGACGGCAGGCCATCTTCGAGAAGTTTTCCTCCGAGTGCATGGCATCCTCCACACTGGATGTACTTCGCCAGTTAACAGCCGGGAGCAATTCCGTCCAGTCAAAACTGCCCCTTGACGCATTGTCCTCCCTGTCATAGAATAGCGCCCAACATGCTTAAGTCCACCCGCTGGTTTGCGTTCTACTTTTATTACGGTTTCCGGAGCCCGGTTGCCGTTGGTGGCGCTTAAGCAGACAGACTCAATCTGTTCACGCAAAAGAGCGAGACCACACGGTCCCGCTCTTTTCTTTTCCTCTCCTCACCCCTCTCCCTTCCTACTCTCCTCTAGGTTGGGAGAGGGGCACAGGGACCGTACAAAGGAGCAACCTATGCCGATCCGTGGAATTCGTGGAGCCACCACCGTCACTACCGACCAGCCTGACCTCATCCTGCAGGCCACACGCGAGCTGCTGGAGGCGATCCTGGCAGAGAATGCCGGGATGCAGTCCGAAGATGTGGGCAGCGCCATCTTCACTGTGACAGACGATCTTGTTTCCACCTTCCCGGCGCAGGCGGCCCGCCAGATGGGCTGGGATATGGTCCCGATGCTCTGTGGGCGCGAGATCCCCGTGCCCGGCAGTTTGCCCCGGGTGATCCGTGTCCTTGTCCATTGGAATACGAATGTGCCCCAGAAGGAAATCGTCCACGTGTATCTGCGTGATGCAGTGAAACTCCGGCCCGACCTGGTCGCAGCGCAGTGAGAAGATAGGGAAGCAAACAGGTAGTCAGGGAAACAAGTAGATAGGTCAGCCGATAACTTTTGATTAGGAGCCCGCATGTTAATCATTATGAAACCCAATTCCACACCCCAGCAGATCGAGAACGTGATCGGAAAGATCAAGGAAGCCGGCCTGGCCGCGCACCTATCACAGGGTGTTGAGACCACGCTCATCGGCGCGATCGGCGAAACCCATGATCTTCCCACCGAGCGCTTCGAAGTGCTGGATGGCGTCGATATGGTCAAGCGCATCACCCAGCCGTTCAAGCTCGCCTCCCGGCAGTTCCATCCCGAGAACTCCATGTTCCCGATTGACGGCTTCCACGTGGGCGGGAACGATATTGTGGTGATTGCCGGTCCCTGCTCGGTGGAGTCACGCTCGCAGATCCTCGAAACGGCCCAGGCTGTGCGAGAGGCCGGTGCAAATGCCCTGCGCGGCGGCGTCTTCAAGCCGCGGACGTCCCCTTACTCCTTCCAGGGACTCGGGGAGGAGGGGCTCGAGTATCTGGCCGAAGCACGCGAGCTGACCGGCATGCCGATCGTGGTCGAGATCATGTCGCAGACCCAGCTTGAATTAATGGTGAAATATATAGACGTTCTGCAGGTGGGTGCGCGCAACATGCAGAACTTCAATCTCCTGCGGGCAATCGGCGAAACCCGAAAAAGCGTCCTGCTCAAGCGCGGCCTTTCGGCAACCATCGAGGAGCTGTTGATGTCGGCCGAATATATCCTCGCCGGGGGGAACAAGCAGGTCATGCTGTGCGAGCGCGGCATCCGCACC
>DASUOS010000369.1:0-10294 GCA_036276515.1 Anaerolineales bacterium
ATCTGTACCAGGCGGATTTCAACCCCGAGTGGTTTGATACTGCATTGAAGCTGGCCGAGGAGATGGTTGGGCACTTCAGCGATCCTGATGGAGGCTTTTTCGACACACGCGACGATCATGAAAACCTGCTGGTCCGTCCAATGGACATTCAGGACAACGCGACTCCTTCCGGGAATGCGATGGCCTGCGACGCCCTGTTGAAACTGGCTGCATTCACCGATATGGGCAGCTACCGCGACATGGCGGAAAAGGCGCTTCGCCTGGTCGTGGATTTTTCAACCCGGTATCCCACAGCCTTTGGGCGCTGGCTCTCCGCAGCCGATTTTGCCCTGTCGAATGTAAAACAGATTGCGGTTGTATATGAGCCAGATGTAGAATCTGTTGAGGATGTTATGCGAGTTATTCAAAGCGAGTACCGTCCGAATCTTGTGATAGCTGCATCCGCTTATCCCCCGCCTGTCAATGCACCCGCATTATTAAATGACCGTCCCGTTAAAGACGGAAAAGCAACGGTATACGTTTGTGAAGGTTTTGTGTGCAAAAATCCTGTAACGACAATCCCCGAATTGAAGGATTTATTATAAAATCAGCACATGGACAACATTCTCATCGAAAACCTGATCAAACTGGGCATGGCAGTTCTGGTTGGCGGCATCGTCGGCGCGGAGCGCGAATTTCGGGATAAGGCAGCCGGCTTCCGCACGATCATCCTGATCACCGTGGGCTCGGCGCTGTTCACGATATTCTCCATGAGCATGGACCCGGGATTCACCCGCACCCGCATTGCAGCCAATATCGTGACGGGCATCGGCTTTCTGGGCGCAGGCGCCATCGTACGCGAGCACGGACGGGTGGGCGGCCTGACAACGGCAGCGACAATCTGGCTGGCAGCCGCACTGGGAATGGGCATTGGGGGAGGAGAGCTGCTCTTCGTCTCGATCTCGACGTTGACCGTGCTGTGCGTCCTGCTGATCTTCCCCCGCCTGGAGATCTGGATCGACCGGATTCGCGAGTCGCGTTCCTATAAGATCGTCTTTTCAGCCGATAACATCGAGAAAGTGGATATGATCGAAAAGGCATTCCAGAACCGTCAACTCTATGTCTTCGAGCACCACCAGTCAAAAATCGGGGATACGATCATCGGCACCTGGCACACCATGGGTTCTATAAAACACCATGACCAGTTTGTGGCCGATATGCTCAAAGATAAGGACATTCGGGAATTTGTCTATTAGCCCCCGCTGATTTCGAATATAAAAGGCTCCGCGCAGGAGCCTTTTATATTATTTGGGTTCGATATTTCCGTTTGCATCGGTGGACGTATCGGTTTCGTCCGCCTTACTGGTGAGCCCATCCCGAAAGGCTTTGATGCCTTTACCAAGCTCTCCGGCGATCCTACCGATTCGGCCGGGTCCGAATAGCAAAAGTACTATGACCAGAATGACGATCCATTCCGCGCCTCGTGGTAATCCAACCATGTGTTACTCCTTTACTGAATATCATGCTTATCCTACCACAAAATTCTGGCCTTCGCCCGCTACAACTCCCGGCGGTAGAGCAGGCCTTCGATGAAGCGGATGACACGGCGCACCACAGACCGTAATCGTGCAAATCTGCGGTACTGTTCGGGATGGACGTGTCGCTTGCTCGGGATCGGTCCGGTCCATTCGGCAGCCACAGCGCCCCACGTCAGTCCCGCGCCGAATCCCACCATCACCAATTTATCGCCAGTCTTGATCTGCCCTTTTTCGACGGCCTCCACCATGGCAATTGGGATCGAAGCCGTGGATGTATTTCCATAGTTCTGCAAATTGACGATAAAACGGTCCATCGGGAGCTTTAATCCGCGCGCCGCCGCTTCGATGATGCGGATATTCGCCTGATGCGGGATGATCCAGCGCACATCGTCCACTTTCAGGTTTGCTGCGTCGAGTGCTTCCTGGGTCGCGGAGGCCATCACGCGCGTTGCAAAACGGAAGACTTCCTTGCCATCCATGTGGATGTAATGCTTCCCATCATGGACCGTCATTTCAGTGGAAGGATAGCGGCTTCCGCCGCCGGCAATCGTTAGCAGATCACTGCCCGACCCGTCAGAGTGCATCACCGCAGAAAGAATCCCCCCGGGCTGGTCGCTGGCCTGCAGGACAAACGCGCCGGCACCATCCCCAAACAGGATGCAGGTGTTGCGGTCCTTCCAGTTCACAAAACGCGAAAGGGTTTCCGTTCCGATGATCAGCGCACTTTTAATGGACCCACTGCGGATCGCCTGAGCGCCCATATTCAGGGCATAGATAAATCCGGAGCACGCCGCCAGCAGATCGAACGCGCCAGCCTTGGTCGCGCCCAGCTGATCCTGGACCAGGCAGGCCGTGGCCGGAAAAATATACTCCGGCGAGGAGGTGGAACAAATAATGAGGTCCAGGTCTGTGGGCCGCAGGTTGGCAACGGTCAGGGCTTTGACCGAGGCATCCACCGCCAGCGTGGATGGGAACTGGTCCTCTTTCGCGATATGGCGCTGGTGGATGCCTGTCCGCTCACGGATCCATTGATCGTTGGTGTCCACCGTCTTCGAGAGTTCTTCGTTGGTTAATACCGTTTCAGGTGCGGACATGCCCCAACCGGTAATATGTGCATACTGCATGGCTTGCTCCTGTGATATCCAGTGCGTCAGATTGCGGGCGCGCTGAATAGACCTCTATTCCTCGAACCGACTGATCACGAGGGTCGCATTGTGGCCGCCAAAGCCAAAGGAATTGGACATGACATTCTTTGGCGAGGCTTTGCGTGCCTGGTTGGGCACATAATCCAGATCGCACTCCGGGTCGGGAGTACGGTAATTGATCGTTGGAGGCAGAATTTCGTCGCGAAGGGCCTTGATGCAGAAAACGGCTTCGACCGCACCGGAGGCGCCCAGTAGATGTCCTGTCATGGACTTGGTAGAGGACACGGGAATCTGGTAGGCCTGCTCACCAAAGACAGTCTTGATCGCCGCGGTTTCGCTCTTGTCATTCAGCGGCGTCGATGTGCCGTGGGCATTGATATAGTGGATATCGTTGATGGTCAGCCCGGCATCTTCCAGCGCCAGTTTCATGGAAATCGCCGCGCCCGCACCATTCTCCGCGGGCGCCGAGATGTGGTGGGCATCATCCGTGGTGCCGTACCCTTTGACCTCCGCCAGGATCGAAGCCCCGCGTCCCAGCGCATGCTCAAGAGATTCAAGGATGAGAATGCCTGCCCCTTCCCCCATGAGAAATCCATCACGGTCCTTGTCGAACGGGCGGGAGGCAGCCTGGGGATCATCGTTGCGTGTGGACAGGGCGGTCATCACGTTCATCCCTGCCATGGCAACAGGCACAAGCGCCGCCTCCGAAGCGCCTGCGATCATCACCTCTGCGGCGCCGCGGCGGATCATCTCCAGCGCTTCGCCGATGGCATTGTTACCGGAAGCACAGGCGGTGGCCAGCGCCATGTTGGGGCCACGCGCGCCGCAGCGAATGGCTAGCATGCCTGCTGCGCTGTCCGAGATCATCATCGGGACGAGGAACGGGCTGACACGGTCCGGGCCGCGCTCGCGCATGACCTCTGCCTGCTCGAGCAGCGTGCCGATGCCGCCGATCCCCGTGCCGATCACCACACCGACCCGGTCGCGGTTGTCTTCATCGATCTTGAGTCCCGACTGGTTCAACGCTTCCTGCGTTGCAGCAATGGCGAACTGGGTGAAACGGTCCATCTTGCGCGCATCGCGTGGTCCAAAAAGGGCGGCGCCGTCGAATCCCTTTACTTCGGCGGCAAACCGGGTTTTGTGCCGGCTGGCATCGAAATGGGTGATCTTCCCTGCGCCTGATTTTCCGGCCAGCAGGGATGCCCAGGTATCGTCCACATTGTTTCCGACAGGGCTGATGCATCCCAGTCCTGTCACAACGACTCTTCGCATAACGTAGTCTCCTTGAATGAAGAAGGGGCAGCTGCCTGCCCCGTAAGGTCTAGGCGTTATAACACGCCTTCCCCGAATTAGACACGCGGCCTTTACAGGCTGCGCAGGGTCTTCCAGGCCTGCTGGATGTGCAGCCTGTCGTGGTCCGCAATAAAACCCACCACTTCCCGAAAATCGGTCGGGCCAAAAATGGCGTGACGAGCCTTGCGCGACCACATCGCTTTGCCAAGTTCTTTCAGGATTTTGATCAGCTCAACTCGAGCCGTTGTAAATTCAGCCAGAACGGAAGGTCCATGGACGTTCCAGTATTCGCGCTCATTCGCCCAGATGCCCGTGTCGGGACGCGGAATAAAGGCTCCCTCCCGCTCGAGCAGCAATCGGATCTGGATCAGGTGGATCTCTCGTTCCGTATCGCGCAGGTGGCAGACGATCTCGTTCATGGCCCAATCCTCACGCGTCGGTTCATGTCGCCATTGATCATCGGTCAGCGAGGAGGTCATGCTGTGCAACACCGCGGGCGTGGAGGCCATGATTGCGAGGATCGCCTCCGAAGATGTGAACGCCGGCTCGAGCGAGGACAGGTTGACAGACTCCAGCCAGGGGCGCAGGTCTTCTAATTTGCCTCGGCCCGTCTCAAATCCGGGACTGGAGGCGGGGTCCGCATCGATCCAATAGGTCGCCAGCCCAAGCTGATGTGCAGGGAGAAGATCCCGCTCCATATCATTCCCAACCATCAGAACCGGTCCTTCCGGCCAGCCAAGACGTCCAAGAACTTCGGCAAAGTACGCGGGATGTGTTTTCGAGAAATGGAAGTGCTCGAACGTGGAGATGAGCTCGACATGCTCCGGATCGATGCCCGCCCAGTGGAGCCGGTGCATCGTCGCCTTTTGTGGAAACAGGGGGTCGGTGGCGATCGCCACACGGACCCCGCAGAGTCTGGCCCACTCGATCAGGGATGCGGCTTCGTCCCTCTGCCGGGTCAGCGAGGCAAGCAGAGGAAAGGAACGGTCATAGAATTCATCAATGGCTTCGGCCAGATCTTCCCTGCGGAGATCCAGGTCTCCGTAGAAGCTGGCTTCGAAGACATCCTGCAGTGTGCGGGTCGGATCCTCGCTTTCCATCATCGCGTTCATTCCCCGGATCAGGGCGCGGACCATCTTTTCGGGAGCCACCTTTCCCGCTAGTTTCCCGCTCAGCGCCTGGAAGTAGGCAGGAATAAAGGTTGCCAGGTTGGTGTCGAGCAGTGTATCGTCGAGGTCTAGCAGCAGCGTTAATGACATGAGTGTCCCGGTCGAGCCCCGCCCTGGATGCAAAGGTCAGGAGTTGATTTCAAATTTAAAGGGCAGGGCATGGCATTCCCCACATCCGATGTGCGGTTCTGCCACGTCTCGCTTGGTTTTTTCACAATAGGCTGAGATCTGGACGCGCCGTTGAAAGAGCGCGTGAATCGGCCGGCCGACGGAAGGATTCAGCTTGAGAAATTCGCAGGCATTGGCGCGGCTGATCCCCGGTACCGGACAGGTACTGCAAAGATCGCGCGTCCAGCGTTCGCCTGCGGCTTTGAGCAGGCGGCATTCCTCAACGTTCCGGCCGCGGTAGTAATCGCCAAAAAAGTATGGGCATTCGGTGCCTGCAGGTGTTTTCATACGTGGAATTATAGACCTTTGTGCGAGCGCTTATCACATTCATAAGCAAACTATTAACCTTTATACGGTTGGGAAAGAAACCCGGCTGCCTGCTATAAACGATGAGCGAGCGACCGGTTTAATTACCATTGGCGCTCGCTCGAAATGTTGTCAACCAGGAATCAGCGAATGTTACACACGGGTGACATACTCACCCGTCTCGGTGTTCACCCGGATGGTATCCCCAACCTTCACGAACTGCGGACAGTGTACTTCCAGTCCGGTTTCTGTTTTCACTTTTTTAGTAACGCCTGTGGCGGTATCTCCGCGAATGGCTGTCTCCGCCTCGACCACTTTCAGATCGACGGAGCCGGGGATTTCCACGTCGATCGGAGCGTCCCGGTAGAACGTCAGCTTGACTTCCATTCCTTCCTTGAGGAAGGGAGCCTTCTCGCCAAGTACATCCCCTTTCAGGGCCGGCTGTTCGAACGTCTCATTATCCATGAAATGATAGAACTCACCATCCGTATACAAATAGGACACATTATGAAAGTCCAGGCTGACATCCTGGACCGATTGCCCGGAGTTGAAGGTGCGCTCGATATTCGCGCCGGTGAGAAGGTTGCGAGCCTTAATGCGGATGTTGGCATTGCCGCGCCCGGTTTTGTTATGGCTGTAATCCAGCACTTTATAGAGGCCACCATCCATTTCGAAGGTGACACCCTTGCGTAATGCATTTACGTCGATCATGCTTGCACTTTCCTTGTTCGGTGTGAGAGTAGGTTGAAGCGGCGGGATTATACTACAGAGCAGAGAGTAGAGAATAGTGGTCAGTGGGTCGATTCGGAAGCGGGGTCTTCACGCAGGAGCTGAATGGCATGCGGCAGGACAGGAATGACGACCAACAGGTTTTCTGCGGCTCCTTTCGGACTTCCAGGCAGATTAATGATGATCGTCTTTTTGCGGATTCCGGCCACCACCCGGGAGAGCATGGCGTGGGGGGTAACGCGCAGGCTGGCGGCACGCATCGCTTCGGCCAGACCCGGCGCCTCCCGCTCGATGACCAGGCGCGTCGCTTCAGGGGTGACATCGCGCGGCGAGAAACCTGTCCCGCCGGTGGTCAGGACCACATCCAACTCGCCGCCATCGGCCCAGGCGATGAGCAGCTCACGGATGGCGGATTCGCTGTCGGGGAGAATCGAGCGACGGCTTACCGTCCAGGCATACTCCTCGACCAGACGCGCAAGAACCGGGCCGGATGCATCTTCCCGTTCGCCGCGCGCCGAGCGATCCGAGACCGTCAATATCCCGAATCGGATCGTCATGCCAGATCTTTTCCAAACAAATGGACGGTGTTCATGGGCTTCCAGCCGCGGTGTTGATAATAGGCTTCTGCTTCCCGGTTATCCTCGGCAACCAGCAGGTAACTTTTCAGGCAGCCCTTGGCACGCAGCCTGGATTCGACCGCGTCCATCAAGCGCGAACCAATGCCCTGGCCGCGAAAAGAGGCGCTCACTGCAAGATGATAGATCAGACCGCGGCGCCCATCGTACCCGCCAATGACCGAGCCGATGATCTGCTCATCACACACAGCCACCAGAAAAAGATCCGGGTCACGCCCGATTTTCTTCTCGATCTCTACAGGGGTGTCCGAACGTCCGACATGCACGCCTTTTTCGATGGACGACCACAGGTCATAGACCGGCTGGTAATCTTGGGGGTATTGAAACTGGCGGATCTGAACGGATGCGGCCACAGCTCTAGAAATCTTTGAGAGCGGAGATCAAGTCATCGGGCATGAATGGCTTCAACAGGAAGACATCCGCCCCGTAGCGCATGCACTCCTCCTTGACATTCAAACCGGAGGTCATAATGACACGGACATTAGCCGTATCACGGTTCCTGCGGATCGCCTCCAGTACCTTCATGCCGCTTTGCTCTCCTAAATGGACATCCATGAAGAGTGCCTGAGGCTTTTCACGTTCCACCGCCGCAGCGATGTCCGTATTGGCATCCAGCGCCAGCACTTCATATCCCTCCATTTTGAGGAGGGTCTTCAATAACGAGACCATGGTTGTGTCATCTTCTGCGAGAAGTATCTTTGCCATTTGCCCTTGTTTTCTTTGACGCAGTTTTTTTCTTTGTCTTCGAATCGCCTGTTGTTTTCGAGACTTTTTTCGTGGTTGCCGATTTCTTGGCTTCCAGGGCAGATTTGATCACATCGTCCACCGTTTCGACGAATACGAACTTCATGGACTTTTTGATCTCGTCAGGGACATCATCCAGATCTTGTCCATTACGCTTCGGCAGGATCACGGTCCGCAGACCGTTGCGATGGGCTGCCAGGATCTTTTCCTTGACGCCGCCAATCGGAAGCACCTGTCCGCGCAGTGTAATCTCACCGGTCATGCCGACCTTGGGCTTGACCTTGCGCCCCGATACCAGGGAGACCAGCGCAGTTGCCATGGTTACACCTGCCGAAGGACCATCCTTAGGCTGCGCGCCGGCCGGAATGTGAAGGTGGAAATCGGAGCGGTTGAAAAACTCCGCGTCCAGGCCAAGATTTTTGGCCTTGGAACGTACATAGGACATGGCAGCCCGGGCCGATTCATTCATCACGTTCCCGACCGAACCCGTGATCTGAAATCCCTTCCCACCGGGCATACTGGTCGCTTCCACGAACAGGACATCGCCGCCATAGGGAGTCCATGCCAGGCCTGGCACGACGCCAGGGATCGAGATGCGCTGGTTAAGCTCTTCGCTGCTCTGGTAGATCGGGTGCTCAAGATAGTCCTCCACCAGCTCAGGAGTGATCTCAGCGCTTTCCAGTTTTCCTTCGGCGATCCGTGTACCGACTTTGCGGCAGATGGCGCCGATCTTGCGCTCGAGATTGCGCACACCGGCCTCGCGCGTGTACTCGCGGATCAGCTTCCGCAGCGCTTCATCGGTAAACTTGACCTCGTCTTCGCGCAAGCTATTCTCGCGGATCTGGCGCGGGATCAAATAGCCTTTGGCAATGGCGATCTTTTCATTCTCGGTATAGCCCGAAAGATATATGATCTCCATGCGATCACGAAGCGGACCGGGAATGGTCTCCAGTGTATTGGCTGTGGTAATAAAGAAGACCTGCGACAGGTCAAAAGCGACCTCCAGATAGTTGTCGCGGAACTCACTGTTCTGTTCCGGGTCCAGCACTTCGAGCAGGGCCGAGGCCGGATCACCATGGAAGTCGAAGGTCAGCTTGTCGATCTCGTCCAGCATGAAGACCGGATTTTTGGATTCGATCCGGCGCAGTGCCTGCAGGATCCGTCCCGGCATGGAGCCGATGTAAGTCCGGCGATGGCCGCGGATCTCGGCTTCATCGCGCACACCGCCCAGGGAGGCCCGTACGAATTTACGTCCCATGGCCCGGGCGATGGATTGCCCGAGCGAAGTCTTGCCCACCCCCGGAGGCCCCACAAAGCACAGGATTACGCCTTCACGCTCCCGGCGGATGCGGTCTTCGGAGGGCTGCCTGACCTCGTCCTTGCGGTCGAGGCGCAGCTTGCGGATCGCCAGGAACTCCAGGATACGTTCCTTGACATCCTGCAGTCCATAATGATCCTTATCGAGGATCTCACGGGCATGGCCGATCTCCAGGCTGTCTGGCGTCGATTTGGACCAGGGAAGCGAGACCAGCCAATCCAGGTACGAGCGAATCACACCATATTCGGCTGCGGCAGTGGGCAGGCGTGAAAGACGCTCAAGCTCACGCTTGGCCTGCTTTTCGGCTTCCTCTGGCATTTTCGCTTCTTCGATCTTCTTGCGAAATTCCTCTGCCTCGGCAGCCTGCTCATCCTTTTCGCCCAGTTCCTTCTGGATCGCCTTCATCTGCTCGCGCAGGAAATACTCGCGCTGGACCTTTTCGATCTCGCCGCGCGCCTCGTTCTGGATTTTCTGGCCCAGCTGCAGGACTTCCGCTTCGCGTACCAGCAGGCCGATCAGTTTCTTCAGTTTCTCGGCCACCGAGTCGATCTCGAGGATCTCCTGCGAGTCCTTGATATCCATGCGCTGGAAATTGGCGATGGTGTAGGCTGTTTGCAGCGGGTCTTCCACAGACGTGATCGAGCCCGCCAGCTCCTCGGGGAAGGAAGGGATCATTTGCGTGATCTGCTGGAACTGGTCGCGCGCGTTGCGGGCCAGGGCGTCGATTTCAAGCCCTTCCTCGATAACCTCAGGAGCCAGCTCGACATGGGCTTTGAGGTACGGTTCCTCCGAGATGAATTCGCCCAGGCGGAAGCGGTCCATGCCCTGCACCAGCAGGCGGATCGTCCCATCGGGGGCGCGCAGCAGACGGTGGACAATGGCGATTGTCCCAACCTTGTACAGATCGTTCGGTCCGGGCGACTCCATGTCGGGATTGGTGCTCGCCACCAGACCAACCAGCTTGTCGCCACCGACGACATCGTCCACCAGCTTGATCGAGCGCGGCTGACCAACGGTCAACGGGACAGCGGTCTGGGGGTAGACGACCACACCGCGCAGCGGCAGGATCGGCAGGATCTCCGGATATTTGGTTGCACTGGATGTCTGGCTGGGATTGGCTTCGTGTGAGTCGTTATCCTTCTTGGGCGCCTTCGAAAACATCGAAGGCACGATCATGGACAGAAGTTCATTTTCATCGTCATCGTTCCACTGCAGGATATCTTGAAGGCTTGTTTGCCAACGGGATGCAGGCATGTTGTTTATTCAACCT
>DASUOS010000370.1:0-21408 GCA_036276515.1 Anaerolineales bacterium
GTGCGAAGACTTGAGCACATAATCATGGGCGGGGACGATCAGCCCCTGGGCGAGAGCGGCATCCGCTTCGGCGGTGTACAGGTCGTACATCTGGCGGGCACGCTCCACATTCGCGACTTCATAATAGTATTTGGAGTGTTCGAACTCCTCCCGCCGGCGGATCTCGCCATAGGTCACGCCTGCACCGTATTCTTCATTCCAGATGGCTTTAGCGTTGTTGAGGGCGATCAGGATGCGCTCCAGCCCGTAGGTCAGCTCCACCGAGACCGGGTCGAGCGTCACGCCGCCCATCTGCTGGAAGTAGGTGAACTGGGTGATCTCCTGCCCGTCCAGCCAGACCTCCCAGCCCAGGCCCCAGGCCGAGATGGCCGGCTGCTCCCAGTTGTCCTCCACAAAGCGGATGTCGTGCTGGCGCGGGTCGATGCCGAGCGCCTGGAGAGACTCGAGATACAGCTCCTGCGGGTTGCCCGGGTCGGGCTTGAGGATGACCTGGAACTGGGTATGCAGCTGGAAGCGGTTGGGATTCTCACCGTAGCGCCCATCATCCGGGCGGACCGAGGGCTCCACGTAGGCGACATTCCACGGCTCAGGCCCCAGCACGCGCAGGAAGGTGTTGGGGTTCATCGTCCCTGCGCCGACCTGGGTGTAATAGGGCTGGGTGATCAGGCATCCCTTGGCTGCCCAGAAGTTCTGCAGCTTGAGGATGATGGATTGAAAGGAGGAGTTTGGCATATTGGATTTATAATTTCAGATTTTAGATTTTGATTGCGCGAGGGATTATAACGTATGGAAATCAGGATACGGGGTGTGGGCGGTCCGCCGTTCCAGAATACACGTTACTTCCATCACCTCCATTCCATGACATCCTATTCCTGACTTCTCTGGTAAGATACCCCGCATTCAGGCAATCCAAAGGAAGCTATGAGAACATTGATCTGCATGTGTAGGCGGCGGGGCTAGCGCCACCGCCTCTGAACCCAGAGAACTACGGCTGACTGCCGCACGCGGTGGGCTTGACCCCGTTATCGTCGAAAGACGGTTCGGACGACCCTCGTTTGCAACGCTGAGGAACATCCCGGCATGGCAGGCAGTCGTTTTTATTTTCCACAGGAGTAAAGGAATGAAAATCGCAAAGGATGTCACAGAATTGATCGGCAATACACCGCTGGTCCGCTTGAATCGGGTCACAGTGGGAGCACAGGCGGAGGTGGTCGCCAAGCTCGAATTTTTCAACCCGGCCCACTCGGTCAAGGACCGGATCGGCTTTTCGATGATCGAGGCGGCCGAGAAGGCAGGACTGATCGATAAGGACAGCGTGCTCGTCGAACCGACCAGCGGCAACACGGGCATCGCCCTGGCCATGGTCGCCGCGGCGCGCGGTTATAAGTTGATATTAACCATGCCGGAAACCATGAGCAAGGAGCGCCGAATGCTGCTGCGTGCCTACGGCGCCGAGCTGGTCCTCACGCCGGGTCCGGACGGGATGGCCGGCGCGATCCGCAAGGCGGAGGAGATCGTTGCCTCGGACCCGCAGAAATATTTCCTGCCGCAGCAGTTCAAGAACCCGGCCAACCCCGAGATCCACCGCCGCACCACGGCCGAGGAAATCTGGAACGATACCGAAGGCAGGGTGGACATTCTGGTCTCGGGCATCGGCACCGGCGGGACGATCACCGGCGTGGGCGAAGTCATCAAGCCGCGCAAGCCGTCGTTCCGGGCCATCGCCGTCGAGCCGGATGCCTCGCCGGTCCTCTCGGGAGGCGCCAAGGGACCGCATCCCATCCAGGGGATCGGGGCAGGCTTTGTACCGGATGTGTTGAACACCCAGATCTATGACGAGATCATCCGGGTTAAGAATGAGGACGCGTTCGAAATGGCCCGCCGGGTCGCGCGCGAGGAAGGGCTGCTGGTCGGGATTTCCTCCGGCGCGGCGACCTGGGCCGCGCTGCAGGTAGCCAGGCGCCCGGAAAGTGCCGGGAAGCTGATCGTGGTCATCATCCCCTCTTTTGGCGAGCGCTACCTTTCCACGCCGCTATTCGCCGACCTGGCGGACTAGGAAACGCTGGAAGAAAGAGCATGAGTATGTTCAAGACCATTCATGACGATGTCCAATCGGTGCTGGACCGTGATCCGGCAGCCCGCACGGTGCTGGAAGTCCTGCTGTGCTACCCGGGACTGTATGCCATCTGGGCGCACCGCCTGTCACACAGGTTGTGGAGAAGCGGATTTAAGTTGATCGCCCGCTGTTTCTCCCACGTGACGCGCGTCCTGACCGGGATCGAGATCCACCCCGGCGCAGTCATCGGCCGCAGTTTCTTCATCGACCACGGCATGGGCGTAGTCATCGGCGAGACCGCCGAGGTCGGCGACCATGTCACTCTCTATCACGGCGTCACGCTCGGCGGTACCAGCCTTCAGAAGACCAAGCGCCATCCCACGATTGGGGATCATGTGGTCATCGGTGCTGGCGCCAAGGTGCTGGGAGCGATCAACATCGGTAGTCACAGCCGCATCGGCGCAAACGCCGTTGTGGTCAAATCCACGCCTTCGCATTCGGTGGTGGTCGGTGTGCCGGGCCAGGTTGTCCTTCGTGACGACACCTTACACGAGCTGGACGACAAACCCGATCTGGAACATGGCAGCCTGCCGGATACGATCGGCGAGACCCTGGCGGCCATCATCGCCCACGTCAATTCCCTGGAGCAGCGCGTCGGCGGCCATACTCATGAGCCGGCCCTGCACGGGCCCGAGCACGGCGTCTGGCACTGGGGAGATTTTTCAATATAAATATTTCCATCATTACCCCGACGATCGCGCAGCGTGTCTTAGGCAAGCAATCCCTCGTTATATCCTAAAGGACCTTTACTTTGCGATTGCTTTGCTCGCTTGTAATAACAGTCAACTTTATTATCAAAGGAGCCGGTTCATTAAGGACCGGCTCCTTTGATTCAAGCCTGAATCTCATCCAGTGCTCGGACCAGCCTCTTGTAGCCGCCCGGTCTGAACAGGTCCACGCGCTGCAGATGGCGCAGGCATTCCGGCATCTCACAATCCTCCAGCCGGACCGGGATGATAAACACCTTTCCATCGTCGAGCAGCTTTGCCTTGTCGAGGGCGATCTTCAGCTCCTCGTGGCGATAGCCCGGCTGCCCATCGAATCCGCGCGTCAGACAGACGAGCACCCGGTCGCTGTTGAGGATCGCTTTGCGGATCTCATGCTGCCAGTCCTGCCCGGGCTCCAGGTTTTGGGCGTCCAGCCAGGCATGGATCCCATCCCGGACCAGGCGCTGGTGAAGTTTGCGGACAGCCTCCTTATCCCCATGGGCATAAATAAGAAAGACGTTCACCTGCTGTGTTGACCGTTTCATTCATCTTCCAGTCGCTGACTCTGCCTCCCAACAGGGATCAGCATGTCTCACATCGAGGTCGGGGAGGAAAACCGGAGGGCTATTTTATTAGAACAAATGTTCTAAGTCAAGATGACAAATTGGTGATTTGAAAAAGAGAAATTGCCATTTCAAATAACAACATCCTGATAAGAAGCGTCACATCAGATTTTGAAAGAGCAAGTCAGAAATCTCTCGGGCAGAGCCACGGATGTAGACAACACCCGCTCCCGGGCCAAAACTGACGAATTTGATAGGCGATAGTACCGTAGTACCTGCTGTGCTATACTTAAATTCCGAGGAGGACCCATGATCGATCCCACCCAGTTACCCATACTCATGAAAGCCATCGAGTTCGTGTTCGACGAAGGACGGCGGATCCTCGAGGAGCGCCGTGAACGACGAAAGAGGCTGGAACGTCTTCCACCCGCCGAAACAACGGAGATTCCTCAGGACGTGGCCGTTCGTGAGCCTGAAAAGGAGATCGAGATCAAGCAGGACCTGCTTGCGTCCAAGGTGGATGAGATCGTGTGGAAGAACCATGAACAGGAAGTCCAGCACCTGGTCCGGCTGCTGGAAACGTACTCCCGCAATTATCATCTCGCCCGGGAACAGTATGCCAAATGGGGCGATGCGCTGGTCCCGCCGATTATTGTCAACAACCTGGCGGACTCCGAGAATTCGATGATCGATACCATTAAACGGCTCGAAATGGTTCTATCCAAAGTGTATAAAAAAGACATTCCTCCCCTCCAATAGAAACCAAGGTGCCTCATGGACAAGGAAGAAGTAACTCATCTCGAAAGGATGATCGACCTACATAAGAAGAACCTCTATGCCCTGGAGGAGATGCTGGCAAAATACGGTCCCGACCAGCCTCTGCACCTGATCAACAGCCTCACCATGGAACGGGAGGCGATCGTCCGCTACACCCGGCAGATCGAAGGGCTTACCTCCACCCACAAGGAACGCGAAAAGACGAATCTACTGGCCAACCTGCCGCGCCGACCGTATTTTGTAGGGCGGGAGGAGGAATTGAAGGCTATCTTCCAGTCCCTGCAGCCGAACAGCCGGACGTTTATCATCGGCATCGAGGGGATCGGCGGCGTGGGCAAATCCGCACTCGCCATCGAGGTCAGCCACCGCTGTGTCGAGCAGGAGCTGTTCGAATCGGTCATCTGGATCTCGTCCAAAGAATCGATCCTGACCCTGCATGGCATCGAGCCGATCATCCCGGAAGCCAAATCATTGTCGGATATCCTGATCACGATCGGCACCAGCCTGGGGAATCCGACGATCGGCAACCTGTCCATCCAGGACCAGATCAAGCGGGCCTACAACCTGCTGGCCAGGAACACCACGCTGCTTGTGCTGGACAATTTCGAGACGCTCTCGAAAACGGAACAGCATGACATCCTCGACTTCCTGCGCCGCTCCCCCATTACCCTGAAGGTGATCGTCACCTCCCGCGAGCGGGTCACCGAGGGACAGATCATCCGCCTGCAGGGATTATCCTTTGAGGAAAGCAATGCCCTGCTCGAATGGGACGCCCAGCAGAAAAACATCCAGCTCACCCAGAACCAGAACAAATATCTCGTCGACCTGACCGGCGGCCTTCCGCTGGCCCTGCTCTGGGTCCAGGGCCAGATCGCCGTGCTGGGCTACTCAGTCACCCAGGTCCTGGATAAGCTCAGCCTGGACGCGGACATCCCCATCCTGCAATACTGCTTCAACCACAGCTGGAACCTGCTGCGTCACAACAATGAAAAGAAACTGCTCTTCATTATGGCCCTGCACCCCGAAGCGGTTTCCCGGGAGGCGCTCAAGGAGATCGCCGGGATCGACGACGAGGATCAATTCGAGAGCGCGATCAGCGATTTGCTGCAGCTGACGCTCATCGAACATGAACCTGGCCGGGACTACTTCAGCATCCTGCCGCTGACCCGCCGCTATATCCGCTCGCAGTACGCCGCCGACCGCCGGTTCATCCGTCAGGCAGAGCTGAAAATGGCCCAGTATTATGTGAAGCTGCTGGCTCAGAAAAGCGGCTTCAAGGAGTGGCGAGGATACGACGAGCTGCTGATGGACCGCAACAACATCCTGAGCGTGGCTCAGTGGTGTTACAAGTCCATACACAAGAGGCCGGGACAGTCCAAGTCGCTGGTGAAAAACACTAAAAATATTGCCGAGATCCTGGTCCAGATCGGTATCCAGTTTGGGAGTGTGCTGTGGCAGCGCGCTTTCTGGTATGACCGCCTGACCCTGGCCCACGCCGCCCTCAGCGCCGCCAACCTGCTGTCAGACTGGAAATCGGTCAGCACGTTTGCACGGAATATCTCATGGATCTACTTCTACCAGGGAGATTACCTGCGAGCCCTGCACTGGGCGGAGGAGGCGCTCTCGGCCACCACCAAGACCGAGGATGAGCTGTTGATCGCCGCGGCGAAGCGTTCTCTTGGGACCGTGGAAATGCGCCTGGGCAACTTCGACCGCTCGGAAACATTATTGATGGATGTGCTGCAAATCGTTGAGAAGTATGCAAATGACGATTATGGCATCTACAGCAAAGGCTTTGCCCAATATGGGCTGGGCGACCTGGAATACGAGCAGGGGCACATCCGCCAGGCCCGGAAATGGTATCAAAACGCATTGGATACCTGGCAGGACCCCGTCCGCAAGGATCCGGTTCGGCATGTCAGCTACGCTCTGAACGGCCTGGGCTTTGTCGCTTTGATGGAAAAACAGCATGAAGAGGCCCGGCTGTATTTCACGGAAGGCATCAAATCCGCCGAGGAGTTCGGCCGGGTGGATGAGCTGGCCCGCGGCCAGCTCGGCCTGGCATCTGTCCACTTCGAAACCGGCAGCGACCTGGATGCCGCTCTGGAGTTAATTGATGAGTCAATTGAGAGTTTCCAGCAGCAGGGCATGCAGTACGAGATCCAGAACAGCCAGAATCTCCGGGAAAAGATCCTGGGCGCGCAGTCTTCCGGAGGCGCACCCGCCAGTACCAATGGATAATGAACTAAAGATCTTTCTCCAGACGTTCAAAGAATTGGAGATCCTGTTCCAGGCCCTGCCGATCACAGATGCACAGTTTCAAAAGCTGAAAGGCACCCTGTCCGGTATCCTGAAGAATGCCAAAAACCTGGCCCTGTACGACTCGATCACCCATGCCTTGAATGCGCGGGCCGGGAAATGGCTGATCCCGAGTGACCAGGTCAGAGGCATGGCCAAGATCGATATCTATGACCTGCGCCAGGCAAACAAGGTTTTTGGGGCGCTGGTGGTGGATGCCGAGCTGCACAAACTGGCCTACCAGTTAATGTCCATCTTTACCATGGACAAGGGCGATTTCGTCCGCCGCTCTCCAGGCAGCGATGAGTTCCGGATCTTTTCCACCACGAAAACGCCCCGCGAGATCCGGCAGTACCTGTCCCGCTTATATGCCAGACAGGAAAGCGACTCGCTCCTGACCTGGGACTTTGGAACGGGTCTGAACGAGACCGAAGCCGAGAACGAGCTTCAGAAACAGCGCAAAACCTACCGTCCCATCGTGGTCCGGCAGACGATCCTGGAAAGTCACTCGGAAATCCCCCGGCGGATCGAGGAAAACAACACCTATCAGAGCTGGAGTGAGTTTAATTCGCCCTATGAAAGCCTGGTGGATACAATCCACTCATTGAAGCTGCCTGCCACTGTGGAACAACAAGCCGTGGAACAGGTCCTGATTACAAAAACTATTGTAGAAAATATCGTCACCCGGGAGCCCTTAACAGGTACGTTCAATGGCCTGGGTGCCAGATGGTACCTGGAAAAAGTCACCATCCAGGGTGTGGCACTGACCGACATGCTCAATATGCATGAAGGGAACGCCCGCTACGGGAGCGCCGCCATCGACCAGGATCTCAGGCGGTTCTCCCAGGTACTCTTCAGGAACTTTCCTAAAACCGAAGGATTCTTGCTGTTTCGATCGGAACGCGCCGGTGATGAATTCAAGATCGTCTCCACCCGGGATACCCTTCTGGAGCTGGAAAATCGGATCTGCAAGATCTGGAAGAGCGACCAGAACCGGGGCCTCCTGATGTGGAACTATGGTGTCGGCCGAAACGACAGTGATGCACATGTTGATCTGTATAAAAACAGAGTCAAGGAAACAGAAATCATGGAAACATCAATCACAAGCGGCAAATCAACGTTTATTATCGTCAGGCCGGAGAGCGATGACTACTCCAGCCTGTTCAAGCTCTCGGAGGATACCGCCCGCATCGCCGATGGGACCCCGATGATCGATCTTCACCTGACCGTCCAGGCTATTCGAAACGTCGAGGACTTTGCTGCCCTGCGAAAACGGCTGGAGGAATACGCCTCCAGCCTGCACCCGTTCAGCATTCGGTTGAACAATATCGCTCGCATGAACGTCAACAACCAGCAGGGCCGGTTGTGGCTGCTGGCAGAAAGAAACGCCGCCCTGGAAAGCATGTACAATGACCTCGGCCAGATCGCCCGCGACCTGGGATATGAGAGCTATCCGTATAAGGCACAGAACTGGCTGCCTCATATGAAACTCATCAATATGCCGGAAAATAGGTCCACTCAGATTAAGGATCCCACCTTTGGAGCGATCAAGGGCATCACCTTTACCGTGCGCCGCTTCGAATGGACCGTGCAGAAGGATACAGAGCGCTGGGAATTACTGGATCAATTCACATTCCCGGAATAAAGAAGCCGATTCCCAACCCTTTGATCAGCAGACGTCCATCTTGACGAGACTCCTACAACAGCAGGGGTCTTTTTTATTCATTCGCACTGTTTTCAGCGCCCAGGGGTGGGGCCGGTGAGGGAAACCAAAAGTAGCAAAAATGTGCTACTATCCAGATGGCTGAACCTTAAAGAATCAGGCGATTCGGTGTATACTATACGCAATCGAGGTGTTTCAAGGCCTCGTCTGGCAGTTCGCTCGATCTGGAAATCAAAGAAGAGTGTATGGCTACTATTATTATCACAGACCCCAATCCCGAAGACCGCCGTCCCTATATTACCCTGCTGGGTAATTATGGGTATCGGCTTTTGGAAGCGCAGGACGGCCATCAGGCCCTGGAGCTGGCACGAGCCGAGCTTCCCGACCTGATCATCACCGATATCCTGATGCCAAACATGGATGGGTTTACACTCGTCCGTCGTCTGCGCGCCGAACCGCTCTTAATGGGAGTGCCGGTCGTCTTCCAGACCTCCAGTTATGACGTCACAGAAATTCATAAACTGGCCCGGGCCAGCGGGATCGATAATATCCTGCGCAAGCCCGCCGAGCCGCAGGAGATCCTGCGGGCCGTGAACGAATCGATCAAACAGCCGGTAACACGTCCGCGACTGCCACAGACCGGCCAACTGCAGCGTGAGCACCTGCAGCTCCTGGCCGACAAGCTGTACCAGAAGGTCAACGAGCTTGAAAAAGCCAACGAGCACCTGCGCAATATCTCGCTGACCGACGGATTGACCGGCTTGAACAACCGCCGGGGCTTTATGATCCTCGCCACGGGACTGCTTAAGTTTGCCCGGCGCATGGGCTACTCGCTGTGCCTGCTCTATCTCGACCTGGATAGCCTGAAGTACATCAACGATACCTTTGGCCATACCGGAGGGGATGCCGCCATCAGCCACTTTGCCCGGATCCTGATCGATACATTCCGCGAATCGGATGTGATCGGGCGCCTGGGCGGGGATGAATTCGTCGTTTTCCTGATCGATGCAACCGAAAGTGACCTCTCCAGCCTCGAGACTCGATTGCAAAGCAACGTGGATGCCTACAATCTGCAGGTCGATCCACGGCAGGCGTTATCCTTCAGCCTCGGGACGATCTGGGCGGATTCAAAATCGAATGTCACCATGGAAGAGCTGCTCTCCCAGGCAGATAAGGCCATGTACCTGCATAAACAGCGCCGGAAACGTCCGGTTTAATCCACCCCATCCCCTCGTACAACAACCTCTGTCCGCCGCAGGACCAGCAGCGGATTGCCCCCTCTGCGCAGATGAAGTCCGTGCAGGATCAGCCCAAACTGCGACAAGCCAAACCAGAAGAAAAAGATGGTCAGGCCGATGGATGCCTGGTCGATCCAGCGCGGCGTGCCCACCATCAGTTCATCAGCCTGCCCGCGCCAGCCTGTGATCTTCTCTTGATAATCCCGGACGGCGACCAGGAAGTTTTGCAAGCTCTGGCGCGTCTCCGTCAGGTCGCCGCCGAGCAGGTAGGAGCTATCGCTGACAAACAGGGAGGCCTGGGTCGCCAGTCCCTCCACATTTGCAATTTCCGTATCCAGGGAAACGGTGGATGCGATCAGATTGGACAATAAATTATCGGGGACACTGAGATCGACGCCCGGAATGAAACCGCTTATCCCCGCCAGGACCGATTGCAGGTCTTCCAGCGTGGCCCGCGCTTCTACGATCCGGGACCGGGTGGTCTTCAGCTCGGGCAGCAGCCGGCCATCCAGGGTATTCTGGATCCGTTCGAAGAGACTCTCCGCCGTGTCGGTCTTTTCCGTCAATTTTTCGAGGGCTGCCTCGGAGGCATCCAGGATGCGCAGGGCACGCTCCATCTCCGTCTCGGAGCTTTTAAGGGTGGCCTGTGCAAGCGCCAGTTCCCGGTCGATCACCCTTAATTGGCTGGTGGCTTCCTGTGTCAGGGGCTCGTTATAGACCCAGGCTGCCACAATCCCAAAGACACTTAAAATAAGGAACAAACTGCCCAGAATGATCAGGATCCACGAAAAGATAGTTCGAGCCATATCATCTCCTTGAGCGGGACTGCCAGCATCATATCACTCAAATCAGTACAAGAGTGCGATTTCCCCATGGAAAAACATCAAGAAACAGCTCTGCAGTACACAAACGGACTATAATCGGTCCAAACGGACCGCCAACTGTTTTAACGAGGAGTGACCATGCTTGTCATCGTCAGCGACCTTCATCTGGGGGATGGTACAACTGCCGAATCCATCCCGGCCAGCGCCTTCTACTTGTTTGCGAAACGACTGCGCCAGGATGCCCGTTTCGCTTCCTACCAGAATGGAACCTACCGGCCGATCGAGGAGCTGGATGTGCTGCTGATGGGCGATATTCTCGACCCGATCCATTCCACCCGCTGGCTGTTCCCCACACCGGGAGAGGAAGAATACGTCCGGGTCGGGGATGATGATCTGCCCCGGATCACCGAACCGGGCGAAAAGAATTACATCCGCCCCTGGAGCGATCCGAGCGACCCGAAATTCGCCGCGAAACTGATGGAGGTCACCCGCGCCATCTTGGAACATAACCGGGAAGGTCTTGACGTGTTCCGAAAGCTCTCGGCCGGTGAGTACATAGAGTTCGATGCTCCGGATGGCAGCGGGGGCAGGATGCTCAACAGTTTCGAAAAGATCCCGCTCCGGGTGCGCTTTCATTACATGGTGGGAAATCACGACTGGTATTACCATCTCGACGGGGAAGCCTTCGACCAGATCCGCCAGGAGATCGTCGAAGGCATGGGCTTGTGCAACCCGTGCTCTCCTTTCCCCTACGATCTATACAAAGCCGATCCTCTCTCTCCCTGGAAAGTGGATGAAGCTCCGCAAATCGAAAGACTGTTCCGTGATTACAAGGTTTTCGCCCGGCATGGCGACAGTTATGATACATTCAATTTCGACCCCGAGAAGGGCCGCAATTATCCAGCCCTGGGCGATCCCTTTACCATGGAAGTGTGCAACCGCTATCCGGAGGAGCTGAAGCGCCGGTCGCAGGTCAGCCCGGAGGTGGTGAAAAATTTGCGGAACATCACCAACATCCGCCCGGCCCTGGCCACTCCGCTTTGGGTGACCGGGCAGCTGAAAAAGCTGACTATGGAAAACAAGATCCTCAAGGCACGTGAGGGGGATCTGAAACGCATCTGGGATGAGCTTGCAGAGAATTTCCTGGACCTGGATTTCGTCCGCCAGGCCGATAAATCCTTCGAGTTCGACCTAGTCGACACCATGCAGCTGGTCATCAAAGTATCGAGAGTGATCTCCATGGAGACCATCGACAGCCTGGTCTTCCGCCTGCAAGACCGTAAGCGGACGGGCGCCGATCGTTCCTTCGCCAAGCATGCCATGCTGGAGCCAGCATTTCTCGAAAACAAGGCTCGCTTTATTGTATATGGGCATACTCACCACCATGAGACCGTTCCCCTCGATTACGACGACGATGGCGGCAACCAGATCTACTTCAATTCGGGTACATGGCACACCTACTTCGACCTGGCACGAAAGAACCCGCGCGAAAAGAAATTCATCCCTTATAAGGCGCTCACCTATATCACGTTTTACAGGGATAACGAACACGACGAGCGCCACTTCGAGACCTGGTCCGGCGCGTATGCGTAGGGATGCGAAGTGGGGCAGAGTCCTGCCCACTTCTGCTTCTCTTCGGAATATGTCTTGAATTCCACTCCATTTATTGACTCTCACTGGTGGTTTCACTATAATGCCACTGAGAGAGTTATTTACATCCATGGGGGCCAGATTCTGTAAGCTTACAGCAAAAAGATTGGAGGTGCAGCAGGTCGATTTAAGTGCGTCATTTGTTCAAGCAGCCAAATATCCGCCAAAAGGAGAAGATAATCATGCGTAAGTTGTTTCCCATCTTTAGTTTGATCATTGTCGCCAGCATCGTACTTGCCGCCTGTGGTACCCCTGTCGCCGGGACCCCAGTCACAGTAGAGGTTACCCGCATTGTTACCGCTGAAGCACCTGCCAGTGGTGGCGAAACGCCGAGCGGGGAAGCCCAGCCAACAGCCGCCCCGCCTCCTGCGCCCGTCGCAGGTGGTGAACGCCTGCAGGCCGTTCTAGATCGCGGTAATCTCATCTGTGGCGCTCATGGCTCGTTCCAGGGCTTTGGCTTCCTGGATACGAACGGCAACTGGAGCGGCTTTGATGTAGATTTCTGCCGCGCTTGGGCGGCGGCGCTCTTCAACGACGCCGATGCTGTGGAAATCGTGAGCGTGAGCGCACAAGACCGCTTTACCGCGCTGCAAGCTGGTCAGTTCGATGTGTTGAGCCGTAACAGCACATGGAGCTTCACCCGCGATGCCGAACTGGGCCTGACATTTGGACCTGTCACGTTCTATGATGGGCAGGCGATCATGGCGCGTAAGGATATTGTGGCAGACGCGTCGGCGGGGCTGGATGCCCTGGAAGGCGCGGGGGTTTGTGTCCAAAGCGGAACGACGACCGAATTGAACCTGGCCGATCAGTTCCGTGCCGCTGGCGTCAATTATGAACCGGTTGTCTTTGAAGATCAGAATGCCGCGTTCCAGGCATACGAAGAGGGACGCTGCGATGCGATCACATCGGACCGTTCTCAACTAGCAACGCAAGGACAGGCTGTTTTGTCCAATTTCGATGATCATGTCATCTTGGACCTTGTCATGTCGAAGGAGCCTTTAGCGCCTGCGGTCGTGCAGGGCGATGAAAAGTGGGCAGACGTGATCCATTGGGTCGTCTATGGCATGATCGAGGCTGAGGAGCACGGCATTACGTCTGCAAACGTCGATGACTTCCTCACCAGCGAGGATCCAGTCATTAGACGCCTGCTAGGCGTAGAGGGCGAGCTCGGTTCAAAACTTGGCGTGAGCAATGACTTCATCTATCGCGCCATCAAGCTGGTGGGCAACTATGGTGAGGTGTACGAACGCAACCTGGCCCAATACGGTCTCGCGCGCGGACAGAATGACTTGTGGACCAATGGCGGTTTGATGTACGCTCCGCCTTTCCGTTAAGACCAAAACAATGGGTTCGAGTGGTGGCTCTGAGATGCCACCACTCGAATTACGAGATATGCAGCTGCCTGCTTTTTTTCGAAATGTCCGGGTTTTGCAAGTACTTGCACAGATTGTGTTTGTACTTTTACTCGCTCTCGCAGCGGGGTTTTTATATGCCAATGTCACGACCAATCTTGCCCGACAAGGATTGACGGTCGGCTATGACTTCATTACGAACCCTGCCAGTTTCGATATTGGGGAATCATATATTTCCTATCAGGCTTCAGACAGCTACGGGCGCGCGTTGCTTGTCGGGCTGGTCAATACGCTCGCGGTCAGCGCGCTGGGGATCATTCTTACCACGATCGTTGGCGTCATCGCAGGAATCGCACGGCTTTCTTCCAACTGGCTCATCAGCCGGCTTGCCGCTTCGTACGTGGGGGTCATTCGCAATACGCCGCTGATCATTCAGTTGATGTTTTGGTATTTTGGCATCATCTTGCAGCTTCCGCGCGTTAAAGAGGCAATTGCTTTGCCTGGTTCTGTTTACCTGACGCAGCGTGGACTGTACTTGCCCTGGTATGAACCGATGCCTACGTTCGAGTCTTGGAGGGTTTTCATTTGGATCGCACTCGTGTCATTGGCTGTGATTTGGTTTATTTTCCGATGGATTCAAAACCGTTCTGAATTGCCCCTGCCACTATGGTCGTATCCTGCATATATCCTTGTTCCAATTTTGATTTTATGGATCGGTTTTAATGTTCAGCCAGAGCCGCCGTTTATCGCGAATTTTCCAGAACTGGTTGGGCTGAACTTCAGAGGCGGCTTGCGGTTTACACCGGAATTCGCTGCGCTGTTGTTTGGGCTGGTCGTTTACACCGGGGCGTTCATTGCAGAAATTGTACGCGCTGGCATTCAGGCGGTCTCGCGCGGACAGGTGGAGGCGGCGCGTTCGCTCGGACTGACGAGCACGCAATCTTTGCGCCTGATCATTTTCCCCCAGGCCTTGCGCGTGATCATTCCGCCTATGACGAGTCAATATCTCAACCTTGCCAAGAACTCCTCGCTTGCCATCGCCATTGGTTATCCAGACTTGTTCAGTATCGCCGGGACAGTCATCAATCAGACCGGCGCGACTCTCGAGGTGATTGCAATCATGATGTTGAGCTATTTGAGTATGAGCCTGTTCACTTCGCTGTTAATGAATATGTATAACAACCGAATGAGGCTAGTGGAGCGCTGATATGGCTGCCATCGAAATGCAACCTCCGCGCCTGACCGTGGGTCCGTTTGCCTGGCTAAAGAAGAATCTTTTCAGCACATGGTACAACGCCGTGGTCACTTTTCTTGCCCTCGGGTTGTTATACGCGCTGCTGCGACCTGCCATCCAGTGGGCGTTTACCGAGGCGCGCTGGGGTGTGATTTCTGCCAATCTCACGCTCTTCATGGTTGGTCAATATCCTCGCGACCAACTCTGGCGCGTCTGGCTCAGCATTTACCTGCTGGGTGCGCTGCTTGGGCTTTCGTGGGGCATCTGGAAGGAAGCCGCGCGCGGATTTGCGTGGATCGCGCTCGGCGCGGGGTTGGGATTTGCCCTCATTGGCTTGTTGCTCAATTCGAATGTTTGGTTAAACTGGCTGCTTGCAGTTGCCCTATTGCTTGGTTTCTTTGCTCTTGGACGGATTCTCCCAGCGCGGGCGCGATCTATTACAACTGCGGCCTGGTTGCTCTATTTCCCTATTGTCATCCTCTTGATTGCGGGTCTGCCTTTTATTCCTTTCCTTATCCCCGTTCCAACCAATCTCTGGGGTGGACTCCTGCTCACGCTGATGCTGACTATCATTGCGAATGTCTTCTCACTGCCGCTAGGAATTTTGCTCGCCATCGGACGCAGAAGCAAACTGCCGGTCGTACGGTATTTTAGCATTGGTTATATCGAACTGATTCGCGGTGTCCCACTGGTAACTGTGCTTTTCGTGGTATATCTGCTCATGCCCTTCTTTCTTCCACTGGGTGTGTCTGCCCCCGATGCAGTCATTCGCGTGATCATCGGGTTCATTTTATTCGAGGCCGCGTATCAAGCAGAGAACGTGCGCGGGGGTTTGCAGGCTATCCCGCGTGGTCAATATGAAGCGGCGCAGGCGTTGGGTCTGAGCGGAGCTTTGACACTCTCCTTGATCGTTCTGCCGCAGGCGCTGCGCGCAGTCATCCCAGCGATCTTTAATTCATTCATTAGTTTATTCAAGGATACAAGCCTTGTAGCCATTATTGGACTCTTCGACATCCTGCGCATTGGACGTTCGGTATTGGCGCAAAGCGAGTGGCTTGGAACTCACCGGGAGGTGTTCTTATTCGCATTTTTGATTTACTGGGGTTTTAATATGGCATTCACCTATGGCAGCCGCCGCATGGAAGAAGCCATGGGCGTGGGCAAGCGTTAATGGAGTGATCATGAGTGAAGTCGAAAAAAATCAAGAGATCATTGTTTCCCGTGATGTGCATAAATGGTTTGATAGTTTCCACGCACTTAAAGGGATTGACCTGACCGTCAACAAGGGCGAAGTAATTGTCATCTTTGGACCATCTGGCTCTGGAAAGTCCACGTTTATTCGTTGTATCAATCGCCTCGAGGAACATCAAAAAGGACAAATCATTGTGGATGGCGTGGAACTGAGCAACGATATCCGCAACATCGAAGCCATCCGCTCGGAAGTGGGCATGGTCTTCCAGCAGTTCAACCTGTTCCCGCACCTGACCGTTCTTCAAAACATCATGCTCGCGCCGATGTGGGTCAGGCGCACTGTAAAAGGTCAGGCGCGCGAGACTGCGATGCAGTTGCTCAAGCGCGTAGGGATTCCCGAACAAGCGAATAAATATCCTGGTCAACTTTCAGGCGGGCAGCAACAGCGCGTTGCCATCGCTCGCGCGCTTGCGATGCAGCCCAAGATTATGCTCTTCGATGAACCGACCTCTGCGCTCGATCCAGAGATGATCAAGGAAGTGCTGGATGTAATGATCCAACTGGCGAAAACCGGCATGACTATGCTGGTCGTCACGCACGAAATGGGATTTGCGCGTGCGGTGGCAAACCGGATGTTCTTCTTCGATGAAGGTCAAATTGTGGAAAGCGGCACCCCCGATGAGATCTTCAATAATCCGCAGAACGACCGCACGAAGCTTTTCCTGTCGCAGATCCTGCATCATTAGACAATAGTTATGGGCATTTTGAGGTTGACAATTTATTCTGACATAACAAAGTGGCCTGTAGTGCGAGAATTATCTCGCCAGTATCAGGTTTTCCTGCCGAAATAACAAGCGACATAAATGTCGCACTACGCTTTTTGGTACGAATGATGGTTGAGCGCGATATTCTTATCATCGGTGGAGGTCCCAGCGGGCTTTCCACCGCTCTTCATATAGCAAGGGACTTCCCGCATCTCACCCAGCGGATAGTAGTACTGGAAAAGGCGCGCCACCCGCGTCCCAAACTGTGCGCGGGCGGACTGGTCATCGATGCGGAGGTCATCCTGCAGCGTCTGGGACTCGATGTACGCGAAGTCCCGCATGTGGATGTAGACAGCCTTCATTTCGATTTCGAATCAAAAGGCCTGACCGTCCGCGTCCCAAAGAAACATGCCCTGCGCGTCATCCGCCGCGACGAATTCGATAACTGGCTGGCGTGCAAGGTCAAGAGCAGGGGAATCGAGATTAGAGAGGGAATTACAGTTAGAAATGTGATTCCCCGTCAGGACCATATCACCGTGGAAACCGATCACGGCGATTACCGTGCAAAAGTGATTGTTGGCGCGGATGGCTCGAATGGGACCACGCGGCGCTGTGTTTTCCCCAACGCGCCTGTACACACGGCCAGGGTGCTGGAGGTTCTAACCCCCTCCCTGCCCGCCGAAGGCCCCCTTCAGGGGAATGGGCGAAGGGAGCAGGCTTATTTCGATTTTCTTCCCGTTCCAAAGAACATCGCCGGTTATATCTGGGACTTCCCCACCCAGGTCAATGGGGAAGCCATGCGCTGCTGGGGGATTTATGATACGAACATCCTTGCAGGTGAGACACGTCCTCTGCTGAAGGAGCCGCTTGCCCGTGAGATGGGACGCTTCAGGTTCAACCTGGAAGAATATGAGATCAAGGGGCATCCCATCCGCTGGTTCTCTCCCGAGAATCCCATGTCGGTGCCGCGGGCGCTGCTGGTGGGGGATGCGGCGGGAGCCGATCCATTGTTCGGCGAAGGGATCAGCTTTGCACTGGGCTATGGGGCGTTGGCAGCCCGAGAGATTGGCAATGCATTTCAGCGAGATGATTTCTCGTTTAAAAGTTACAAAGGCCGGGTGCTGCGCAGCCCGCTGGGACAGGCCATGCTTGCCCGTTGGATCATTGCATCTGTCATCTATTCGTTCAAGTGGAAATGGTTCCAGGTCCTGCTGTGGAGGGTCCTGAAACCGGTTGTGATTCTGGTTGCGTGGGTGTTTGTGTTGAATTGGGGAAAACGGTTATGATTTTATTTTTTTCAAAAATCCTGGCGTATTCAATTCCCGCTCCAGCAGATATGTGAAATAGCCCTGCATCAGGGTTTCGGTTTCCTTCTGCACATCGTCGTCTGGCCGCGCCCGGGTCGCATCGGCATAGCTGCTGCGCTGGAAGTGTCGGAGATAACGCAGCGCTTCGACGGAGATCTTATGTACATTACGCAGTCCCTGGCCGCAGCGTGGACAAATGGCGCCGCCCGCGCTGAACGAGAAGAACTGGTCCTCGGCCTTGATCTCGCGCCCACAGTTGGCGCACTCGAACAGCTGCGGCCGGAATCCCAGGTGATCGAGCAGGCGGATCTCATAATAACGGATCACCAGCCACGGGTCCGTTCCGGAAGCGAGGCGTGACAAAGTTTCGGTGAGCAGTCGAAAGAGGGTCGAATTTTCAGTATCGTCCGAATACGTGAACCGGTCCAGCAGCTCCATCACGTACGAGGCCTGGCTGGTCAGGATCAGGTCTTCGCGCAGGGGCTGATAGGCGTCGATCGTATCCGCCTGCGTGACGATCGGCATATCGCGTCCCTGGGCCAGCTGCAATTTGACGTGGGTGAACGGCTCGATGTGACCTGCCTTGCGGGAGGCGATTTTGCGCGCTCCCTTGGCGAGGGCGCGCGTCTTGCCCAGCTGGCGCGTATACAGCGTCAGCATGCGGTCGGCTTCGCCATAGTCGGCATGGCGGAGCACAACGGCTTCCACTCGAAAGGAACGGAATTTGGTTTCAGGCATGGGGGTGAAGTATACACATATCCAGGAAACACGTAAACAAGTAGGCGGGTATATAGGTAGACAGGTAGGCAGGTGTATACGTATTTGCTTGTTTACCTGTCTACTTATCTACCTGTCTCCCCTCTTCCAGCCTCTCCGGTGTAAACGCCTCCGGCAGCAGATCTCTAACCGTCATCTCCTTGACGATCCGGCCATTCCCGTCGGCCAGGATGACGATCGTATCCAGGCCAAACTCGGCCATCACCTGCCGGCAGCCCCCGCAGGGAGAGCCGCCGTTGTCGGTAACGACTGTGATCAAATCAAATTCCCTTTCCCCTTCCGAAACCGCCTTGAACATAGCCACGCGTTCGGCGCACATCGTCTGGGGATAGGCAGCGTTCTCCACGTTGACGCCGGTATAGACCCGCCCCGTTTTCGTCCGCAGGGACGAGCCCACGGGATAATTGGAATAGGGCACATAGGCGTGCTGCCTCGCTGCGTTTGCCAGATCGACCAGGGATTGTTTTTCCTGCTGTGTGAGAGCCATACGAAACCTCGTTTGCCACGGAGGCACAGGGTAATCTTATTCTCCGTGCTCCACTATCTTTGTAGCTATTTTTTCCTGGACTTTCGTTCCAGTTTACGGATCGCCCGGGCCGGCATGCCCACCACAAGCGTATCCTCCGGGACATCTTTCGTCACCACTGCTCCCGCGCCGGTGCGAGCGCCGTCTCCCAGCTTGAGCGGGGCGACCAGCATGGTGTCTGAGCCGATGAACACATCCTCGCCGATCTCCGTTGGATTCTTCTTCTCGCCGTCATAATTGGCGGTGATCGTCCCGGCCCCGATATTGGTGTTCGAGCCGATGGTCGCATTGCCGATGTAGGAGAAGTGGCCCATTTTAACGCCTTCGCCCAGCGTGGAGTCCTTCACCTCGCCGAAGTTCCCCATATGGACGTGGCTTTTCAGATGCGCCCCCTTCCGCAGCCGTGCAAACGGGCCCATGTCGATCTCATCTTCGAGAACCGCCCCCTCCAGAACAGAGGCCAGCACCTTGCAGCGATTTCCGATTTTCGAATCTCGAACGATGGTATTCGGCCCGATCACATTGCCTTCACCGATCTCCGTACTGCCACGGAGATATGTGTTGGGCATGATAAGCGTATCCTTTCCGATTTTTACACCTGCCTCGATATAGGTAGCCATGGGATCCATCATGCTCACGCCGTTCAGCATATGCTCACGGTTGATCCTCATGCGCATGGCCGCTTCGGCTTCGCTTAAATGGACCCGGGTGTTGATCCCGATTGTTTCCATAAAATCATCGTGGACGACGGCCTGCACTGGCAGGTTCTCCCGCACGGCGATCTCGACGATATCGGTAAGATAGTATTCGCCCTTGCGCGGGTTCTTCTCGATCCGATGGATGGCATCCCACAGCCAGTCGCTGTTGAAACAGTAGGCGCCGACGTTCAGCTCGCGGATCTGCTGCTGTTCGGGCGTGGCGACGTACTCCTCGACGATGGCCTGCACCGTCCCCTCCGGCTTGCGGACGATACGTCCAAAGCCGCGCGGATCGTCGGCGATCACGGTCAGCATGCTCAACGGTCCGGGATTGGCCCGCTGGGTGTCCACCAGACGCTGGAAGGTCTCACCGCGCAGTAAAGGCATGTCGGCATAGGTCACGATCACCAGGTCGGTTTTGCCTTTGAGCAAAGGCTCGGCCTGCATGGCTGCATGACCCGTCCCCAGCTGGGGCTCCTGCAGAACACAATCCGCCGAGTCGCCCAGATAGTTTTGCACCGCTTCCGCACCGTGACCCACAATGACGACAGGCTTCTCCGTCGCCGCGGATTTTAGCGCTTCGAGCACATGCCATACCATCGGCCTGCCGCATAACGGGTGCAGGACCTTGGGCAGGTCGGATTTCATGCGCGTACCCTGTCCGGCGGCAAGAAGAACGGCTGTTACTTTCATTCACATACCTCGGATAAAAAAACAGGATTCATGCGGCGGGGCTGTCTGTCGCAAAAATCCCATTTACGAACTGTTGCATACAAAGTGCCGCATAACTTGCTTAACTTTTACTTGGATTTTCAACCTACAAATCAAAACGAAAAGTAAAGTTAATTATGAGACAAGCGGTAAACACATCACGGATGCTTTTATGCAACAGAGAAAATAAGCCCCGCCGGAGCGGGATGCTTGTGCCAAGCAAAAGGCTGGGGCGCCTGGATTCGAACCAAGATCCACAGCTCCAAAGGCTGGTGTGCTGCCCTTGCACCACGCCCCAGAACGCACGAATTGTATCACAGCGACTGGGGATGGACAATGTTACTTCTTTTTAAGAATGCCTGTTCCTTTAAGCGGCCCCGTAGGTTTGATCGGCACGGCTTTCCCGGGGTCAAGCCCGAGCTTTCGTGCTTCATCGAATGTGATTACATCTGGATTGGTGGGGATATTGCCTGCCTTTTCGACAGCGTCGTTCCAGAACGCATCCACATCGTTTACTTTTGACTGTTTGTTTGCCGTAGCGAATAGCGCTTCGAGATCCACCTCCGGCTCATCAGGCTCAATCGCAGATGGGGACATTGCTGCCGCTTCAGACTCAGGGACGTTGGATTCCATAAACACTGGCGCAGCATCCACTCCAAGCGACTTCAAAACATCATGTATATCACGACGTATAAAAAGCATTCCATCCAGAGTCTCTATGATCCGGCCGGATTTTGCAAGATCCTTGCCAGCCAGCAGCAGGGCATGTGAGGTATCCACTGGGATCAAGATCAGATCGTTATCTCCGCCCCGGAACACATGATAGCTATCCAGATTCTCCTGCCGGATGAACCGGGAGACTTTCAGACTGGCGCTGTAGATGGCCATGAGCGCTGACAGCATGGATACTTCCATGCTGCTATCATACAGATCTCCGGCACGTGCAAGGATACGTGCACGGTCGCTGATCAGGAAGACAGCATCGGCTTTGATTTTTTGACGAAGACCA
>DASUOS010000371.1:0-20102 GCA_036276515.1 Anaerolineales bacterium
ACCTGCACGAATATCCATGTAAAAGATTATAGCATGTGGAGATTCATCAACGCTTTTACGGCGTTGGCGTTCGGGTCGGCGTCAGTGTGCGTGTGGGAGTAGACGTTCGGGTGGAGGTGGGTGTCCGGCTTGGAGTCCGCGTCTGCGTGGGTGTCACCGTTGAGGTGAGCGTCGGGCGCGGCGTCGGGGTCAAGGACGGTGTCCAAGTTGGCGGCGGCGGATGGGTCGGGGTCTTCGTCCAGGTCGGGATGGGCGTGCGCGACGCGGTAGGAGTAGAGGAGAGGAAGGCGATAAACGTGCTCCGGCGCTCCGTCTGGATCGCGGACGTCGCAAGCCGGCTTGTATCGGTGGTGGCACTCGGCGATGGAGTTATCGAAGCGGTTGGCGATGGCCCGGATGTGGAGCTCGCTGTAACAGAAAGAATCCGGGTTTCCGTAAAAATCTGCGGTGCGGGCAGCGATGGAGTCAGGGTGGTGCCTGGAGTCTGCGTAGACAGGGAAGTGGGATTGGCTGTCGGGGAAAAGATCTGTCCGGCCACCGGCTCACCCCAAAAGGCTGCGGCGCCGCTCAACGAGGCCAGCACCAGCGCCACCGTCAGCCACTGCCAGCCGGCGAGCATCCGGGCTTGCCGGGTCCTATAGAACACCACGGTGCGCGCCGATTGGATGGAACGGATTCCTACCCATGCCGCCAAAAAAGCCCCCAGTAACAAAATCACAATGATCAGGGCAAGTGCAACGTTGAGATTCATGTCGGCGAGATTATACTGCCTCTTCTCCGCGAGTACGATAAAATAAGCATATGAAGGAGCTTGCATTCCTAAAGCTTGGCGGGTCTCTGATCACCGACAAGATGAAGCCGTACACTCCCCTCTTGAGCGTCATGGATGATCTTGCCTTGCAGATCACCACATCCCTGCAAACCCAGCCGAACCTGCGGCTCGTGATCGGGCATGGCGCGGGCTCGTTCGGTCATGTCGCCGCCAGTGAGTACAAAACCCGTGATGGTTATCCGCAGCCATCGCCGCTCACCCACCGCGAGCGGGATACGACCGAGGAAAATTACTGGAAAGGGTTCGCAGAAGTCTGGTACCAGGCATCCACCCTGAACCGTTATGTCATGGAGGCCCTGCATAAGGCAGGCTTGCGGACCATTGCGCTGCCCCCATCAGCCAGTGTCATCGCCAGCGATGGTCGGGTTGCCGTCTGGGAGACAACCCCGATTCGCATGGCGCTGGCCGCGGGAATGGTCCCGGTCATTTTCGGCGATGTGGTCTTCGATGAAGTGCGCGGCGGGACGATCCTCTCGACCGAAAACCTGTTCACCTTCCTGATGAAAGCCCTGCACCCGGACCGGGTCTTGCTGGCAGGCGTCGAGGAAGCCGTATGGGAGGATTTCCCCGAGCGCAAGCGTCCCATCGAGCGGATCACCCCTGAATCCTTTGAGGGTATCCGGCATAGCGTAGGGGGATCGGCTGCGGCGGATGTTACCGGCGGGATGGAGGCAAAGGTCCGGGAAATGCTCGATTTGATCCAGGAGAACCCCGGATTGAAGATCCAGATTTTTTCTGGCACGCAGCCCGGAAATCTCGTCCGCGCCCTGCTCGGTGATAAACTGGGTACCGAGATCAGTGCATAAATTGCCACTTTAAAGTATGCGCGGCATGACACAATGCCGGAAAATTGGGGACAGATGGCAATTGTCAAAGTTCATCTATTTTAGGATAATTTCCCAGAAATACGCACAAAGGAGAACCCATGGCGACAAAAACCACAGCCAATAAGACAGTTGCACTGAAAAAAGCACCCGCGAAAAAGGCTGGAACGTCCGCTTCCCCGAATGGGAAAAAGGCTTCCTTCACCCCTACCAAAATAAAACTGCTTCGACCCGTCCCCTCCGATATCGAGATCGCCCAGGCCGCGAAATTGAAACCCATTGTTCAGATCGCAGCCGAGCTGGGGATCCGCGAGAATGAGCTCGAGCTCTACGGCCCTTACAAGGCCAAGATCAAGCTCGAGATCCTCGAGCGCCTGAAGAACAAGCCCAACGGCAAATACATCGACGTGACCGCCATCACGCCCACTCCGCTGGGCGAAGGCAAGACGACCACCACGGTAGGCCTGTCGCAGGCGCTGGGCGCCCACCTCGGCCGGAAGGTTATTACCGCCATCCGCCAGCCCTCGCAGGGACCGACCTTCGGTATCAAGGGCGGCGCGGCCGGCGGCGGGTATTCACAGGTCATCCCGATGGAAGATTTCAACCTGCACCTGACCGGCGACATCCATGCCATTACGGCGGCCCATAACCTGGTCTCTGCCGCGCTGGACGCCCGTGTCATGCACGAAAAGATGCAGGATGACGAGAAGCTGTTCAATGCCCTGTGCCCCCTGGATAAGAAGGGCAATCGCCGGTTCTCCCCTACCATGCTTCGCCGCTTGAAGAAGCTGGGAATCAATAAAACGGATCCCAACGACTTGACCCCCGAAGAACGTTCCTGTTTCGCCCGCCTTGATATTGACGAATCGACGATCACCTGGCGGCGCGTGATCGACATCAACGACCGCTTCCTGCGCGAGATCGAAGTCGGGCGCGGCAAGGATGAAGCCGGTCATGAGCATATGTCTGGATATGACATTACCGTGGCATCGGAGATCATGGCTGTGCTTGCCCTGACCACCTCGCTCGAGGATATGCGCGAGCGTTTTGGCCGCATGGTCGTCGCCACGAACAAGCGCGGCGAAGCTGTCACCGCAGAAGACCTCGGTGTTGCCGGTGCAGTCACCGTTCTGATGAAGGATGCGATTAAGCCCAATCTTATGCAGACCCTCGAAGGGACGCCCGCCACTGTCCATGCGGGACCGTTTGCCAATATCGCCCACGGTCAGTCCTCGATCATCGCCGACATGATCGCCCTCAAGCTCGTCGGCAAGAATGGCTTTGTGATCACCGAGTCGGGCTTCGGCGCGGACATCGGCATGGAAAAATTCTTTGACATCAAGTGCCGCTACTCCGGCCTGATCCCCCAGGTGGTGGTTCTGGTCGCCACCGTCCGCGCCCTCAAGATGCACGGCGGCGGACCCAAGGTAGTTGCCGGTAAACCTCTTGCTCCCGAGTATACCGATGAAAACCTGGACCTGCTGCGCGCCGGCCTGCCCAACCTGGAGCGTCACATCCAGAACGCGCTTAAGTACGGTGTCAATGTGGTTGTTGCGGTGAACTCCTTTGCCACCGATACCCCTGCCGAAGTAGAGATCATCCGTGAGGCCGCGCTCAGGATGGGCGCAATGGATGCTGTTGTTTCCACACACTGGGCGGATGGCGGTGCAGGCTCCATAGAATTGGCAAAAGCCGTTATCAAGGCTGCTGAAAAACCCAGCAACTTTGAGTTCCTCTATCCACTTGAAATGCCGATCAAAGACAAGATCGATACGATTGCGCGCGAGATCTACCGCGCCGACGGTGTGGATTACACTCCCCAGGCAGAGGAACAGATCACCCGTTACACCCGTCTGGGCTTCGATAAGCTGCCAATCTGCATGGCAAAGACTCATCTGTCGTTCAGCACCGACGCGACCAAGAAGGGCGCTCCAACCGGGTTCCGGATCACCGTGCGTGAGATCCGGGCCAGTGTTGGTGCGGGCTTCCTTTACCCGATCCTCGGTGATATGCGTACGATGCCGGGCCTGCCTACCCGTCCCGTCTTTTACGATGTGGACCTGGATCTTGAAACCGGCAAAGTCGTCGGCCTGTTCTAAACGTTTTCCAAAAATATGGCCCCAAAGGATGCAACCTTTGGGGCCGTAATTTTTTCAGGTTGGGATTTATAATGCGGGGATGCACAACGAGCCTTCGACCATTACATCTGCACTTAAAAAACTACAGGAAGGTAAGGTAACGGCGCGTGAGCTCGCCGAAGCCTGCTTCCGCCAGATCGAGCGGCTTAACCCGAAGCTGAACGCTTTCATTACCGTCCTCGATCTGGAGTCTGCGCTCGATGCACAACTGCCTGCCACAGCCAATCCGTTGTCGAGCGCCCTGCGTGGAATCCCGATCGCCTTAAAAGATCTCTTCGACATGGCCGGGGTCCGCAGGACCATTGGTTCTGCGTTCTTTTCAGAGGATATTCCCGGCGCCGACGCCTTTGTTGTGGACAAGCTCAGGCAGGCAGGCGCCATCTTCGTGGGGAAAACGAACACCCACGAGATCGCCCTGGGCGTGACTGGCAAAAATCCACATTATGGGATCGCCCGCAATCCGTGGGATCCCTCGCGCATCCCGGGTGGTTCGTCCAGTGGATCGGCCATCGCCGTGGCAACCGGCATGGCCCTCGGCGCGCTGGGTACGGATACGGGCGGCTCGATCCGCATCCCGGCCTCGCTGTGTGGTGTGGTTGGGTTCAAGCCCACCTATGGACGGGTCAGCCTGCGCGGTGTTTTCCCGCTCTCCTGGAACCTCGACCACGTAGGTCCTTTGACCAAAAGTGTCAGAGATGCTGCCCTGATCATGCAGGTCATTTCTGTCCATGACCCGGACGACGCTGCCTCCACCAAAATGCTCAACGGCGACTACCTGGGCCACCTTCCGGATGACATGAATGGAAGAAAGATCGCCCTCGGTACAGGGGACTATATTCAGGGCGCCGAGCCTGAAGTGATGAACGCGGTCCGCGAAGCTGTAAAGGTCTTTGAATCAATGGGTTGTATCGTCAGGGAAGTGAACATGGACTGGTTGCGGGATGCTGCTCTCGCCAACAAGACCATCACCCAATCCGACGGCGCAGCAGTGCATCGCGACCGTCTGCGTGAGCACCCTGAATTATTTGGAGAAGATATCCGCAAAAGGCTGGAGGAGGGCGCAAAGACCAGCTCGACAGACTACATCCTCGCCAGACGCACACAGACCGAGATCAAAAAGAAATTTGAGCAGTTCTTCGAATCCTATGACCTGCTGCTGATCCCCTCCACGCCGATTCCCGCTCCGCCGGTCGAGGGCCTGGACGCCATCGAACAGGCGGCACGACTGACCCGTTTTACCGCGCCGTTCAACCTGGCCGGTTTGCCTGCGCTTTCCGTCCCCTGTGGATTTACAAAAGAAGCTCTGCCCATCGGTCTGCAGATCGTTTCACGCGCCTGGGCCGATTCAAAAGTGCTGAACGCCGGGTATGCCTTCGAACAGGCGACCGAGTGGCACAGACAGGTTCCTCCAATGGCCCAGGATCAAACCGCCGACCTTTGATATAAAGCCATTTCCCACACGAATAAGCGACGAAATGTGACCCGGGTAAATCCCTCCTCTCGCAGAAGGGCATCCATCTCAGAGACAGGGTGCAGGAACACACGGAAGGGATCTCTACGGAGTCTCTGTATGAAGTTCATTACCCGCAGTGCCAGGTGCAAATACCAGGTCTCACGAGGATAGGTCATGGCGATCGCCTGCCGGCTATGTTCGGCGGCCGCATTCAGTAAGCGGCGGAAATCCGGATAACAGCAAACGACGCGGTCGAGCGTCACGATATCAACCGGGGGAAGGTCCGAGGCGACATCCGTAAAATCAGCGTGAATAAATTGAACAAGATCGCCGTGTCCGCGCTGAGAGGCTTCCTTCCTGGCCTCGTTCAGATACGCCGAGGAAGCGTCCACATGGATTGCTTTCGCGGCAACTTCACCGAGCAACTCATGGTGGATCACGCCGATTCCCCCGCCGATATCCAGGAGATCGGCGTTTTTTAACCCCAGCGAATGAATGGCGCTCAGGAGCAGCTTTGTTTGATTCGCAGGACCTTTCCTGCGATACCGTTTTAGCTCTGATCTTGCTTCCTCTGAGGAGAAGGCATTATCGGTAATCTCACAGCAGTTACATGGCATGATTTTCTCTTGAGAACGCCACGCTGGAAGCGTGGCCTACTATAATTGGTTCAATAGTTGCTCGTAATAATCCAGCGAGCCCGGGTTGATCAGGGCATCCCGGTTGCTTACCGTCCGACCGTTGATGATGTTCGTGACTGCGCTTTCCACTTTTTTCATGTTCAGTGTATAGGGAATGTCCGGTGTTTCCAGGATCAGCGCTGGCACATGGCGCGGCGAGGCGTTCTCCCGCAGGGTCCGACGGATCTTATCTTTCAGCTCGTCCGTCAAAGAAAAGCCCGGGGCCAGCTTGACGAACAGGATCACGCGCTGGTCTTCCTGATAGTTCTGGCCCACGGCCAGGCTATCTGCAATTTCGGGCAGTTTTTCCATCTGGGCATAGATCTCTGCCGTCCCGATGCGCACACCGGAGGGCTTCAGTACCGCGTCCGAGCGGCCGTAGAACGTGATCCCACCCGTGTCACTGTGGATCAATACGTAGTCGCCGTGCCGCCAGACTCCGGGATACACGTCGAAGTAGGCGCTGTGATATTTCGAGCCATCCGGATCGTTCCAGAAATACAGCGGCATGGACGGTGCAGGCGCTTCACAGACCAACTCTCCCTGTTCATCCAAAACAGGCTGGCCCTTCTCATCGTATGATTTGATTTTCATACCCAGCGCCGCGCTCTGAAGCTCTCCCGCATAGACCGGCAGGATCGGGCTGCCGGCTGCAAAACAACCGTTGATATCTGTACCTCCGGAGATCGAGTTGAAGTGCAGGTCCGCTTTGATCTCACGATAGACATATTCAAACCCTTCGCTGGAAAGCGGCGAGCCGGTTTGCGAAATTTCACGGAGCGAAGAAAGGTCGAAATCCCTGCCGGGTGAGACGTTCTCCTTCTTCAAAAAATGGATGTAACTGGCGCTGCAGCCAAAGATCGTGATCTTCTCCTCCTGGATCAGTTTCCACATCGCGCCCGGGTCCGGGTAGTTGGGATTGCCATCGTACAGAACGATCGTCGCCCCGACGGCCAGCGAGCTTAACAGCCAGTTCCACATCATCCAGCTGCAGGAGGTGATGTAGAGGATGCGGTCACTGCGCTTGAGATCGGTGTGCAGGAGCAGCTCCTTGAGATGGTTGATCAACACTCCCAGTCCTTGCACCATGCACTTGGGTTTGCCGGTCGTCCCCGACGAGAACATGATGTAGAGCGGGTGATCGAACGGCAGCTGCTCGAACTGGATCTCGAGATTGTCTGCTTTCGGCAGGTAGTCTCCATAATGGACTGCGTTTGGGATCTGCGAAATGTCCGGTCTCTCACGTGTGTACGGTACGACGATCACCTTTCCCAGTGACGGGATTCCCCGGACAACTTCGGCGGCATGCTCGAGTGTATCGAACGCTTTGCCCTTATAAAAATAACCATCGGCGGTGATCATCACCTTCGGCTCGACCTGTCCCAGCCGTTCGATGGCAGCGGCTGGACCGATATCCGTGGCGCAGGATGACCAGGTTGCACCCAGGCTGGTGGCAGCCAGCATGCAAATAGCAGTCTCAATCAGGTTTGGCATGTAGCCTACTACACGGTCCCCTACTCCTATACCTTCCTCGCGCAAAGATTGAGCCAGCCGGGCTACTGCATCGTACAATTCTGCATACGTTATTTGTTTTGATAGCTGTGTCTCTCCCTTGAAAATAAACGCCGGTTGTTCGTCTCGGTAACGCAGCAGATTCTCAGCGAAATTCAAGCGCGCTCCGGGGAACCATTTGGTGCCGGGGAATTTTGTTAGATCCTCCACAACCTTATCATAGGGCTTCGAGCTTTTTATTTCCGCAAAATCCCACACCGATGCCCAAAATTCAGCGATGTTCTCAACCGACCACTGATAAAGCTCCTCATATGATCTTAAATCCAATCGATGACGCCTGTTGATCCCTTCCAGGAACCGCCTGATATTCGAAGCCCTTATTTTTTCCTCAGAAGGCGTCCAGAGTGCCGTTTTCATGGACATTTCTCCTTACCACATCCAGTCAATCGTCGTGACATATCCTCTCTCCTCTTGTTCGGCTGCTCAAATTATAAGTCAAATAAAAACGCGAATGCCAGGCATTCGCGTTTTCCATAGATGATTCTACCCACTTAGTTTGTATGCAGAGCCAGTTTTGCCTCTCCTGCCGCTTTCTCCATGGCTTCGAACAATTCCTTGGCCTGCTCCGTGGATAACCGATCCTCGAGAATAGGCAGATACACTTCCTCCTCCTTGGCAAAGTGGACCTTCACCAGAGCGTAGACCCCATACAGCACGCGCAGGAGCGGCTTGAACTGTCGAGGGGAGATCTCCCGCCGCAAGACGGCGAGCTCTTCTATGTAACGACCCACTTCTATGTGGTCATGGCTCATCGTGCGGGTGGCATTCGGGCTGCCGAGCGCCTGCTGAACCGCCGGATAAAGCGCGGCTTCCTCGGCCTGGGCATGTGGGAGCAGATGATATGCGAGGAAGTCATATACCTCCTCGACCCCATCCTGGATTTGCTCAAGCGGCATATCTGGAATGCTATCTGCCACCCTGAGGATGTTCTCGATGTGAGGAATTAATTCCTTGTGCTCATCGCGCAAAGGCTGGGTCAAAGTATCCATTTTTTCTTTCTCCTTTTCCTGATTGTGATACTCTGAATGTACTCCCCGTCCGGCAAAAAATACATGATCTACATCAATTAACTGTAGCCTCTTTTGCAATTCCCTTTAAATGCTCCAGGTCTTTGACCGCCACCCACTTTCTCCCGGTTTGAATCAACCCATCTGCTGCGAAGCGGCTCATTACCCGGCTGACCGTTTCGATCGTCGTCCCGGTCATCCCTGCCAGATCCTGACGCGAGAAGGGAACCTGGATCAGGGTGCCTGTTGATCGTTCTTCTCCCACTTTTTCCACAAGCCTGATTAAAGCCGCGGCTATTCTCTGATCGGCGGTGTACACACTTAACTGTTTGATGACTTCCTGGAATTCTTCCAGTCGCTGGCCCACAGCTTTTAAGACTTTCATCATGACATCCGGATGATGCTGGAGGATCTTTTCAAAATTCTGTGAGGAGATCTGCAGGACGCAGCCATCCGTCTGAGCAACAGCGGTCTCCATATAGCCTCGCCCGCTGATTGCGGTCAGGTTTCCGAAATACTCGCCTCCCCGCAGAATGTCCAGGAGCACGTCCCGTCCCGAAGAGGTGTGGCGCAACAGCTTTACCTTGCCCATCGCTACCAGGTATAAGTTCTCCGCAGGATCACCTTCATAATAGATGCCCTGTTCCGCGGCGATATCGCGATCTTCGAACAGGCGGTTGATCTTTTCAATTTCCTGGGACGGCAAATGTCGAAAGAAGGGCAGCCGGCCAATGATCTTAAGCCGGTACTCCAGCGAGCAAACTGCAGGATCCACCCACTCATGCCGGATAGGCGATACAGGTCTGGGCATGTGTGTATGGTATCACAAATGCTGCCTGTACCCAACTGATGGAGCATTCCTGTTCCAGGGCAAAAAAACTCTCTTGCCTTTGACAGGCCTTTGGAATAGACTTCCTTTCACGAAAGGAATTACCTCCCATGACTGACCTGACTTACTTTTCCCAGTTCGGAAAGATCACCGACCCCGGTCCTTATGTGGACCTGTATGCGGGCCTCCCGTCCGACATTCCCTCTCTCGTCCGGGTAGTGCAGGGATTGATCGTTCATGTGTTCTGGGCCGAGCGATATGGGCTGAGGCTAACAGGCGAGCGCCAGGCGGAAGTTCAGCTCCGCAGCATGGAGCGCCGCATCGAGCGAACCCTCGAGCTTGATTCCGGCCCGCTGACGACACCCCGATCACTCGACCGGAGGATCGTCGGAAACTGCCGTGACTTCTCTGTCACCCTGGCCTCCATGCTGCAATCCAGGGGGATCCCAGCCCGCCCGCGCTGTGGTTTCGGAGCGTACTTCCTTCTCCATCATTACGAAGACCATTGGGTTTGCGAATACTGGAACGATAACGAACAGCGCTGGATCCTGGTCGATGCCCAGCTCGATGAACTGCAGCGCACCGCTCTGGGAACATCCTTCGACACGCTCGACGTGCCGCGTGACCAGTTCATCGTGGGTGGTGCGGCGTGGAAGATGTGCCGCTCGGGCCAGGCCGATCCAAATCAGTTTGGCATCTTCGATATGCACGGCATGGACTTCGTCAAGGGGGATTTCATCCGTGACGTGGCTGCGCTCAACAAGGTGGAGCTTCTTCCCTGGGACTGCTGGGGACTGATCCTGGACGACTATGTATCCCTGCCGGCCGATGATCTGTCCCTGCTCGACCATCTGGCTGACCTCACCTATTCAGATGTTCCTGAGTTTGATCGAGTTCGCCAGTTTTACGAGAGCGACCCGCGCCTGCAAGTGGGTTCTTCCATTCAAAGTTATGTGAATGGTGCAATGGAACGAATTCAGCTTTAAAAGAAAAAGGCCGGTGTTCGCGCCGGCCTTTTTCAACTTGTCTTTTGGATAAATTCTTGCAGCTGCTGCCGGTATTGCATGAGGGCTTTTTGCCCAGCTGCTGTCAGCTTGCAGACGGTTAGCGGCAGTTTCCCCTTGAATGTTTTTTCGATCTTTACATAGCCGGCTTCTTCAAGCTTGCTGAGGTGGGCGGAAAGGTTACCTTTGGTCAGGCCGGTTTCACGCTGCAGGAAGAGGAAATCGGCGCTGGCCGCGGCGGACAGGATCGTAACGATCAGCAGCCGCGCCGGTTCATGGATGAGACGATCCAGGTCAGTAACGCTGCGAAGAGTTTCATCCATTTCTTTCCTCCGCCGGCAGGGGGTTTTCGCTCAGATAGTGCTGTAACGTCAGCCCGCCGGAGATCATGAAGCAGACACCCATGAGACCATAGAAGAGTCCCAGGCTGTATCCGTTTGGCAGTCCACTGACAGAGAGGAGGATACCAATGATCATCGAAACAGCGCCCAGGATGTAAAATCTCGCCAGGCCGGATACTTTTGCCCGCAGCAGCACCAGGATCAGGCCCACCACAACTCCTGTCACAGCGACCATCGAATCGAAAGATTGGAACATGCGCACGAAGGCGATAGACAGGGCCGAGACTGCAAATGCCAGAAGCATCACCAGGATGGGTCGCGACCGGGCAGCTTTCGGGTCGGTTTGATACTCGACATAGCCGGTGCGCGGATACGTAATCCGGGTTTTCAACGAATTGATGAGCCGGCGGCTGAAGTAGGCGCCTCCGATCATCATCAGGGCCAGGCTGGCCTGCAGGAGGCCTCCCACCGTCGAGTCCTGCCCGAGAAATTGCTGAAGGGCAAAGTAGATCCCCAGGAGCAGGAACATGCCCCCACCTGACAGTTCCGCGATCCCATCGCTAAACCAGTAGCGCTTTACACGCTGCTCGACATCTGAAAAATTTGTATGCACGGCATTCTCCTTTACAAACTTGTTTGCGTTACAAACTAGTTTACAGGAATAGTACTCCCGGCGTCAGGTTCTGTCAAGGGGAATAAAAAAGCCCGCATTGAAAGCGGGCTGTATTCAGCGATTATCTACTTTTGTAAACAGGCGATCAATTCCCTGATGACACCCTGCGGCTCACCCCTCGTGATCGCCAGGACTGGAACGGTCGCCACCGAAAATACTTCACGCACATCGCCCACCTTCCAACGGCGCGGCAGGATGCCGACCGTGTTCGGCTGATCGACCAGGGTATCTGACATGTGCTGAGGATCGACAGCCAGCCGGGCGGTAGAGACCACGCTGTCTTCTGCCATCACAGCCCGGTCGAAGATATCCTGCACATCCTCCCCATCGGCATATACCCAAACCTGCACGGACGGGTCTCCAAATCCGGAAAACAATGCCCTGGCCTGCTCCAGGCTCAAATTCTGAACCGAGCTTCGGCGGTGGGCAACGATGAGCAGTTCTTCCGTATCGATCTGATAGGCCGGTGTATCCAGGAGCTCCGGCTCTCCCAGGCGCAGCACAATCTCCGCCATGGACGGGTCATCGATGCGCAAGAGCGCGGTCGTTGTTCCCGCGCACTTGTACAACCCGGAGAGCCAGGGCTGGGCAGCAAGCGTCGAATAAACGGGTACCAGCACGGGCGTCGCGGGAGGCGTGCCGGTCGAGCAGGAGGAGATCAAAGTGCAGATGAGGATCGATAACCATAGCAAATTCCCTCGCATGAAATTTCTACCACCCACGAAGCAAGGCCGAGACCAGCCTGATCTTTTGTTCAAGGCTATCGGCAAAAATATACTCGCGCTCCGAGTGATATCCCTCCCCCACCGCTCCCAGGCCATCCAGGACCGGTATGCCCAGGGGCGCTATAAAATTCGCATCAGAGGCGCCTCCCGTGCCGCCGGCGCGAAGATCCAAACCGATCTGCGCAGCAATGGACTTTGCCTTCTCAAAGGTCAGCTTCATCGTTCCATCGAACGGCATCGGCGGGCGGTTCAAGCTTCCCCTTACTTCAAAGGACGTGCCATCCAGTACAGGCTTGAGCTGGCTCATCGCGATCTCAAGGCGCTCCCATTCACCGGGCTGCATGACGCGTACATCGACTTGTACCGTACACTCCTCAGGGACAACGTTGGAAACCGTTCCACCCTGAATGACGCCCACGTTGAGCGTGGTCTGTTTTGAATAGTCGGTCAGCTTCTGTATGGCAATGACCTGATGGGCCATCTCTTCGATCGCATTGCGCCCCTTTTCATGATCGCCGCCGGCATGGGCAGCCCGGCCCCGTGTCCTGACCCGGAACTCACCCACGCCTTTGCGCCAGGTTTTCAGCGAGCCGTCGACCAGCGCCGGTTCCATCACAAGAACAAGTGCCGACTCTCTCGCCATGGATTCGATCAAGCTCCGTGAAGTGTGACTTCCGGTTTCTTCGTCAGAAGTGCACAACAAAGTCACGGGACGCGCCATCCCGTTTTTGCCAGCATCCTCGACCGCCCCAAGGCCGATCACGATACCGGCCTTCATATCGAGGGTGCCGGGCCCAAAAATTTTCCCATCCGCTTCGCGATACGGCATTCTGGCAAGGGTGCCCAGAGGAAAGACGGTATCCATATGGCAGAGTAACAGAATGGGCTTTTCTCCTATTCCGTTTTCTTTCTCTGGAATTGGGCGAAAACGCAGGATCAGATGATCCCCGGTCTTCTGGCTGGCAACGACTTCCATGCGGGCGCCAAGTTTGAGCGCCTCCTCCGCCACGATCGTGCCAAGGCGATCCACCGCGGCTTTTTCGTGAGAGGGAGATTCGGTTTCGACAAGCGTTTTCAGGAGTTGTTTTGGGTCCATGGAAAAGACACAGACAATGAGGTCATTGCAGGATAAAAACAATGGTGCCGACAATGGCACAATAGATGGCAAAAACATAGAGTGAACGGTTACTGAGATAACCGATCAGCCACCGTATCGCGAACCAGCCGACAATGGCGGCGGTTATAAAGCCCACCGCAAGCAGGGGAAGCAGATCCCGTGTATCGGACATCTGCAGCACTTCCAGGATCTCATATCCGCCAGCCGCCAGCAACACCGGCACAGACATGAGAAATGCGAACCGGGCCGCTGAGGGGCGGTCAAAGCCGAGGAGCATGCCACCACTAATGGTCGTTCCGCTACGGGAGGCGCCGGGAAAGACGGCGATCACCTGCATGGCGCCGATAAACAGCGCATCATACCAGGTCATCGACTCCAGGCCGCGACTCCGTTTCGAAAGCCACTCCGCGGATGCAAGCAATGTGGCTGCGGCGAACAGCCGGATGGCAGCCTGGAGCATGGGACGGTCGAACAGATCCTCCACCATATGATTCAAGGCATAACCGACCACCAGCGCCGGGATGGTGGCAATGACAATATAGATCCCCAGGTTCCGTTCCGGGGTTGGACGCTGAAACAGGAGGGTCGCCCTGGCAATTGCCAGCAGGTCCTTCCAGTAAAAGGCAAACAGCGAAACGAGTGTTCCCAGCTGAACGATCACGAGGAATGAAAACACCTCGTCTCCCGATGGGATCCCGAACCAACGCTGGGCGATCAGCAGATGAGCGGTGGAGGAAACAGGAATAAATTCAGTCAATCCCTGAATAATGCCAAGAAGGAAGGCATGAAGAAGGGTCATGTAGATAAGTTCACTTTCTATATTGAGGCGGATGGGTCAGGTGGCAGCCTGCGTCCTCCTTGCATTATTCGCCCACTGTCTTAACAATTCGGGCACTCGGGTTTCAAACGATCCATCCATAATAAACGATCGAATTTGTTCCATCAGTCGTATCAAGGCTCGAAGATTATGAATCGAAATAAGCGTGCCTGCAAGGAACTCCCTGGCAACAATCAGGTGACGAATGTATGCTCGTGTGAACGTCCGGCAGGTGTAACAATCGCAGGTCCCGTCGATGGGACGCGGGTCACGGGCAAAGGCGGCATTCATCAGGTTCAGACGACCTTCGGGAGCGAAGGCAGAGTGGTGCCGCGCCAGCCGGGTGGGCAATACACAATCGAAGATATCGACGCCGCGCGCCACGCCGTTGATCAAATCTTCCGGGGTGCCCACGCCCATCAAGTAACGCGGTTTATTTTCCGGCAAAAGCGGAGAAACTACATCCAAAGTGTCATGCATTTCCTGCTTGGTCTCGCCCACAGAAAGGCCGCCGATGGCAATGCCGGGTGTATCCAGGGATGCAATGAAGCGGGCAGACTCGGCCCGCAGGTCCGCCTGAACGCCGCCCTGCACAATTCCAAACAGAGCCTGGTCCTGCCGGGTCTGTACCTTGAGAGAGCGTTCCGCCCAACGATGGGTCCGTTCCATGGCCAGCCGGCTGTAGGCATGATCGTTTGGATCGGAGCATTCGTCGAACGCCATGATAATGTCCGCGCCCAGATTTTCCTGGATGGCAATGGACTTTTCAGGTGTGAAGCGGTGAGTCGAGCCGTCGATATGGCTTTTGAACGTCACGCCGTCGTCATCGATCTTCCGGGTTTGTGCCAGCGAAAAGACCTGAAAACCACCCGAATCGGTCAGCATGGGGTGCGGCCACTGCATAAAGCGATGCAGCCCGCCCATTTCACGCACGAGCTCGTCGCCGGGCCGCAAATACAGGTGATAGGTATTGCTCAAAACAAGAGAAGCCTGGATCTCTTTTAAGTGCTCGGGAGTAAGGGTCTTGACGGTCGCCTGGGTACCGACAGGGGCAAACACCGGAGTAACAAGGCTGCCATGCGGAGTGGCAAAGGTGCCTGTACGCGCCTGGCCATTCCTGGACGTTATATGGAATTCAAACATCGTGGGGATTATACCTTGCCAGGTGTGGTATGCCTCATGAAGCTCTTTGGGTGTCAACCCACTCGCTCACGGCAAGCGGGAGCAAAGGCATCAACCAGACCGGGTAATGTTCGAAGAGCACAGAATTGAAGGCAATAAATATCGCCATCACCATCATGGCCGATCCATATCGTCCTGTTGTCTTATGCCCGGCTGCCAGGTAGGCTGCGCACAACATGATCAGGAGCGGAAGGCGGGCGATCAATCCATCCAGGTTCAAGATGTCATCAACAGAAGCAGCCCCAAAATGGTTAAGAGCGGCGCGTGTCCCTGAAAATGCTATGGATTTGAAAAAACCCTCCGCATTCCATACCAGGAAGGGGATCGAGACAAGAAGCGGGATGCTTGCGATCCACAGTCCTGCCAGGATCGTTTTTTTGATGGAGCGGGTTTGTTGAAATTCCCATATCAGGTACAGGGGAACCAGAAAAATGGCGATCTGTTTAATAGCAAGCGAAAAACTGTAGAGCAGAAGGGATGTCCGCCGGTGCCGGGAATATATTGCCAGAGAAAGGACCATCAGCAGGATAGGAATGAAATCGAGAGCCGCGCTCTCCGATGTGTTCAGGGTCCAGCGATTGAAGTACCAGAAAGCCATACCGAGCAGGGCAAGCGCCCAGGTCTTTCGAGAATAGAGTATTGCAGCCACGACCAGGCCAACCGCCACGTTAGAGACTAAAAAAATAGAACGCCAAAAACCAATCCACTCATGATATTGCCGTAACCCCAAATGCTGCGCGAGGGCCGAAGCTTCATAGAATAACGGGAAATAGGTTGCGTATTTATTGTTTTCCTCCATGCTGCCATGCAGGATTCGCTCATATGGATTCTGTCCCCGCAGGATGCGCCGTCCTTCCACCCATGAGTAATAAGTGTCATATCCCACCGTATCGATCGACCAGAACCGAAGATTGACCCGGACAGCGACATATACCGTTAAAAGGACAGCCACAATAACAAATAACCACAACCCGTGCTCTTTCAGCCACCGCGGAATTTTAGCATCCATGCTTCCATTGTCCGGTTACGCGAGATTAAATATACCCAATGATGTATCGATGGAAAGGCTTGGCACATGCCTGTGATTATACGTGATTCATAATTGAAGCCTAAGACCATACCCTGCCACTCAACAATGAAAGTGGAAAAGATGTATTTCAGGAGGCCGATGACGTTTTTCGATCCGAAGAAACAATTTTTTGATATCCATAGCGTGCATAGTATGAAAGCCAGGTCGCTACTCCAAGGAACTTAAATCCGTCCTCCAGAAAAATTTCAAGCTGGTCATTAATAAAGCGCTCGTATAGATCGATTTCATCCAGATCGACTGCATCTATAAAAATGGAAATCCCAAATAACGCCAGAGCCACTCCCAGGATCACGAATTCACTGGAGAGAATCTCCCTGATATTGAACAGCAGAAAGCCCATACAAAGCAGCAGGTAAATCAAAACAATTGGCTTTTCGCCGATGTGCAAATAATCAGGTCCGATGTCCTCATGGAACAGAAAGAAATCATCCAGCAGCAAAACGGCCGTTAGCAGGGCAGCATGCAGTAAAAACCGCCGGGAAGATCTTGAATCCTGCCTGCGCAGCAGGATATAAGTGAACAAACAAATTGCCAGTGCGGCGGACCAAAACAAGCCTCCTATTTGGGATACCACACCTGCATAGAACGGCAGTCCACCAATGGCAGAAATATCCCGCGTGAAATAAGACAGGGTTAAGTCACCGGAAGCTCTGCTGATCGAACCCAACAGCACAAAGAATAATAGGATTGGAAGATATAAAAACAGCAGAAACTTCCATAGTGTACGAAGCTGATCAAGCGAGATATTTAGGACCTGTTTTACTTTTTCCATGAGCAATTTTATCTTCACAGATCGGTTTTCTCCATAGTAGTCATTGGAAGGCGCCGGCTCCCCTGTGCGCTGAGGGAGGGTCAGCCAGCCAAAAAGACATTTGGTTAACGAAGGCGACCAAAGTATCGTTCTGATCTGGGAGACAAAGCTGTAAAATCCCGTAAAAAGAATTGCAAGGATGCACCCTCGACCACCCGGCTAAGAATGCCAACCCCAATAAAAAGCAGGAGAATAGGCAGATACAGGAGGAACAAGGACCTCTATGAATTTCGCCACTGTGCCTTCGCGTCAACAATGCGTTTTCGTATCTCATATAGTAGTGGCGAGAGTTTCGGTAGGATTCGATTATACAGCAGATATTTTGACCAGCATTCCATCCGTAAGAGCTGGTCAGGAACATATCTTATGCAGTACGCTCTTCACTGACTGAATGCGGCGCTGGTTCGACCCTATGTACCGTGTATCGCCAGAGATACGCCAGCCAGGTGGCAACGCCGGCAAATTTAGACCCATCTTCAAGAAAAAATCTGATTTGCTGGCCAAATACAGGAACCCCCACGTCTCTCAGTGGGAGAGCATCTAAAAACACAGAAGCAGCGAACATAGCCAGTGCAAGAACCAGGAGAAGATATTCACTTGAAAGAATCTCCTTCCGGTTCAAATACACAAAAGTAAGCATCATCATCAAATAGACTGCAATGACTATGCTTTTATTCACCTGTAATTGCTTGGGCGCAATATCACCATGAAACATGAACATCTTATCCAGAAACAATACGACAGTGATGATACCAAAATGAAGCAGGAGCCGCCTTGGCCTAACGTGCTCACCGGTACGTCCAAACAATACCCACCCAACCGAGCATACAGTCATGGTGGCCGACCACAATACCAGCTCAAATTGCGAGACGATCCCGGCGCCCACCGGCAGTTTGCCAGACATGATCGGATCCCGCATGAGGAGAGCCAGGGTTAAGTTATCTGACACCCGGCTTAATACGCCAATAACAACCATAAGCACAATAACGGGCAAATAAAGGTACATTAATAACTTTCCAACATGGCGCATTTGTGCAATCACCCCAAAACGCAGCTGCTTTATTGCATCCATAAATCTCCAGTTTATTAAGATGAATCAAGGAATAAAGAACCTGGCTATTATACAAGGGACGCCTTCCCGCTTATTAAAATTCACTGATTCGGCAACACGCTGAAGTAAATGAATCTGGAACAATTCCACCATAAGCAGGTTGTTCGCCTTTCACAGGTGCAACTACACATCGAGGATCTGCCATCCCCTCAGAAGTTCAAACGGGCAGAAGCCCGCCAAACTTAAAACTTGTCATGTTCTTATCGCCAATCATTTTTTGATTTATGGGAAATCGGTCACGCAATTAAAAACGACGGCCTGCTCCACACTTTTTCTGTGTTCCGGAAGGTACTCACCCAACCCGTTGATTTTCAGGAAGTTCTGCAGGCTCTTGCCGATCTAGAAGTCATTGGCATCATAGAAATTTTTTTCCCGCCTTGTTCCCATCCAGGGAAGACCTCTATCGAGAGGACCGTCATAAGGATGGATAGGGGGTTGGGGGTGAAAGTTCTGCCAATTTCTGGACCGAGTGTCCTATATTCGCAGATTCTCAGTCATCAATTTCCACCCATTATGCGACCTGGTTAAGTAGCCGGTTTCCCGGTTTTTTAATTGGAGCGGGTTTCGCTTACGAGTACGTTGATCGTTGTTGACAGAATGACATCCACTTTTTCGGGCGGGAATCCGGTTTTTTCCGAGATGACCTCAATCACTTCAGCTTTTTTTTCCTTATCCCCCGCAATTGCCAGCAGGGTTTGCAGCCACACATGGGGATTAATTTTGAAATTTTCTATATCGTCCAGTTGATAATCGTTTTTCATTCGTTATTTCTCCTCAATTCGAGCATAAGAACATTATATACGGCCCGCGGGTTTTGGAGTGAATTTGTCATGAAATTAAAAATTTTGTAAGGTCTGTACAACTGACCCCTGGATTTCACTTCGGAGAGGGCACAAGCTCGGTCGTCGTATTACGCGAGTTCCCACGCGACATTTCCTTCACGTATTGGATCGACCCCGGTGTATTGTATTTTTGCCTATACGCCGCGCTGACCAGGTCTTTCAGCCGCTCGCTGCGGGTCCGTATCGCCCGGACCGGGAATTCCTTTTCGCCTATGAATAAATATCCATACGGATCTTCAAGAAAAGTCCGCCACCAGCTACGGGGCTTCATACTCCACGAGCGGACGAAGACGCGTCCTTCCACCACGACCGCCCATATGCCGATAACCCGGTGTGTCGAGTCCCGGCCGGCACGGATGCCGAAAATCTTATCCTTTTGGATGGCAGCCAGGATATCACCTGAAAAGCGATTTTGACTTCCCATTCTTCACAACATCCTACATATTCAATTATGCCGTTCGTCGCATACGCAGGAAGAGACCCAGCAGTCCGAATATTAATGCCTCCCCAAGGATAAAGCCAAAATTATATTCTGCCCCTGCATTGTGGACTTCATATATCTGAACGTCCGGGTTAAGTAGGGACAGAATCAATGTCACCGGTGCAATAAGTCCGTGCCAAAAACCTTCTGCGCCCTGTGCAACGCGGCCCCGCGTATCCGGCTGGTTGACAAGAGGGTTGGCTCCCGGCATGGTAAGCCGAAAAGTGGTATCTGGTACAGTGACTTCAATGGTGGAGCCTGGGGCACAGGATATGAGCAGTGGCAGCAACATGACAAAACAAAGGAAGGTTTTCTTCATCTCTGTCTCCTGAACAAGCGTATGGCAGGTTGTCGTTCTCAATGAATCAGTGACGTAGTAATGCACAAGAATCCCCCACAGGCTCTATTGGACACATATAGCTAAAATGATTATACATGAATCACACAGGCTTTATCAAATCAATTAAACGGCTCTCTGGGAATTGCCGTGATTTAGCCATATATAGTGGTGGCAGCAAATAAGCGGTAGCCGTACAAGTCCAGGTAGATCCGCTGGAATAGATGTTTGAGATTGAA
>DASUOS010000372.1:0-7179 GCA_036276515.1 Anaerolineales bacterium
TTACAGGTTGCGAGGCAGTCCCTTGCGGAGGAAACGAATGCGAAATTTTTTCAAGAGAAATAGAACACTATTGATCATTCTGGTCATTGCGGTTGTGGGGATTTCCGCCTTTTTGTATGTCAGAGGTGCAAATGCAGATCCAGCCAGCCAGTTCCAGACGTCGACTGTTGAGCGCGGCAGCCTGACGGCCACGATCGGTGCAACCGGGACCGTGCGACCCAAACAAAGCTCCACCCTGGTCTGGCAGGCGGCCGGAACGGTGGCGAATGTGCATGTCAGCGTGGGCGATACCGTCCGTGCCCAGGATGTGCTGGCAGAGCTGGAAAAAACCTCCCTGCCGCAGAGTATCATCCTGGCGGAAGCGGATCTGGCCAGCGCGCAGAAGACCCTGGACGAGCTGACCAGCTCCAGCACGCCCCAGGCCGAAGCGGTGGTCAACCTGCGTGCTGCGCAGGAAGCGTATGACAAGGCGTTGAACTACTACGAATCTCTTTTCAAACCGTATGAGATCGATCAAATTGTGTACCGGCGGATCGTGACACCCATGGGTATCAGACGCATCCCGGACATTAAAACGATCAAGGTTAAAAAGGCCGATGAGGAAACGATCAAGGAATCCGGGGAGGATCTTGCCCTGGCCGAGGCCAGGCTGCAGGATGCCCAGCGCGCCTATGAACTGGTGAAGGACGGCAACACGGCCGAGATCATCGCTGCCCAGGCCCGCGTGGATGCGGCTCAGGCCACCATCAATCTGGCGCGCCTCACTGCGCCGTTTGACGCCACGGTGACCGAATCGCTTCCGCTGCCCGGCGACCAGGTTGCGGCCGGCGCGACGGCGTTCCGTCTCGACGACCTGACCCGTCTCTTCGTAGACGTGGAAGTCTCGGAGGTGGATATCAACAGCGTCCAGATCGGGCAGCCGGTTACACTGACATTCGATGCCATCCTTGGCCGCGAATACCACGGCGAAGTGGTCGAAGTGTCGCAGGTGGGCACAGACACCCAGGGAGTTGTCAACTTCAAGGTGACCGTGGAGCTGAACGATGCGGATGCAAGTGTCAAGCCCGGTATGACGGCCGCGGTCAATATCGTTGTCGAGGAGATCCAGGATGTGGTTCTCGTGCCAAACCGTGCCGTCCGCCTCGTAGACGGAGAACGGGTCGTCTACCTGCTGGAGGAAGGCGAGCCGGTCATGAAGGAGCTCCGCCTGGGCTCTTCCTCAGATACGATGAGTGTGGTTGCCGTGGGCGATATCAAGGAAGGGGATGTGGTCATCCTCAACCCGCCCGCTGCAGAGTTCGGCCCCGGCGGTCCGGGCGGCGGCGGATTCGATTAATGGATAGCGCCATGACCAACGTGATCGAAGCGCGGGATCTGCAGAAGATCTACATTATGGGCGAAGTCGAAGTGCAGGCATTGCGCGGCGTTTCATTTTCCATCCGGCGCGGTGAGATCATATCGATTATGGGACCTTCCGGTTCCGGCAAATCCACGCTGATGAACACCCTGGGCTGCCTCGATCGCCCATCCTCCGGCGAATATCTTTTGGACGGAGAATCCGTGGCGACGCTTAATGACGACCAACTGGCCGACATCCGCAACCGCAAGGTGGGATTTGTCTTCCAGAGCTTCAATCTGCTCTCCCGCCAGACGGCCATTACCAATGTCGAATTACCACTACGATATTCCGGTCGAACCGACGGACGCCGCGAGCGCGCCATCGAGGCGCTCAAAGCCGTCGGGCTGGAGGACCGCATGACCCACCGCCCGTATGAGCTCTCCGGCGGGCAGCAGCAGCGCGTGGCGATCGCCCGCGCCATTGTCAACAACCCCGCCATCATCATGGCCGACGAACCGACCGGCAACCTCGATTCCAAGGTTGGGAGGGAGATCATGAACCTGCTGCTCAATTTGAACAAGGAATCCGGGACGACACTGATCATCGTCACCCATGACCCCGCCATCGCCGAGCAGACCCAGCGTGTCATCCGCCTGCGCGATGGTTTGCTGGATGGTGCCTCATGACGTTCCTGCAGGCCTTCCTGGAAGCGCTCGAAAGCTTGAACGGCAACAAGCTGCGATCCGGTTTAACCGTGCTGGGGATTGTGATCGGTGTGGCGGCCGTCATCGCCATGCTCGCCGTTGGACAGGGCGCGGAGGCGTCCATTACCGGGTCGATCAGCGGGATCGGTACGAACCTGTTATTTGTTTTCCGCGGCGACCCGGGCGATAACATCCGCAACCCGAAACCGCTGACTCTCAGCGATGCGGACGCACTTCGAGACCAGTTCGCTGCTCCCTCAGTGGCAGCCGTTGCGCCTGCGCTCCAGGGGAATGGGATGGTTTCCTTTAGCGGGGAGCAGACCTCGCCGCAGGTATTCGGTGTGACCCCCGAGTATTTCCAGGTTCGGAATTTGATAGTAGCCGAAGGTGAGTTGATCACCGAAGAGCATATGCTCGGGCGGGCCTCGGTTGTGATCCTTGGGCCGGAAGTGGCAGAGGCCCTGTTCGGACACGCGGATGGAGTCACAGGTGAAACAGTTCGAATCGAAGGACAGCCATTCCGCGTCATCGGCGTGCTTGAGTCCAAAGGCGGGGGCGCGTTCGGGAGTGAGGACAACCAGGCGATCGTGCCGTTCACAACGGCACAGACGCGCCTCATCCGGCGCAGCACCAGCGACCGCGTGGATATCATCTTTGTCCAGGCTGTGAGCGGGGATGTCGTCCCGCAGGCATCCGAGGAGATCGCCCAGGTTCTACGCACACGCCACCGCACACCGGTTGGCGCCGATGATTTCACCATCTTCACCCAGCAGGACCTGTTGACCACCTTCGCCTCCATCACCGGCATCCTCACGATCTTCCTGGGCGGCATCGCCGGCATCTCCCTGCTGGTGGGTGGGATCGGCATCATGAACATCATGCTGGTCTCTGTCACCGAGCGGACGCGCGAGATCGGCCTGCGCAAGGCGCTCGGCGCGCGCCGGCGGGATATTCTGATCCAGTTCCTGACCGAGTCATCTCTGTTGAGTCTGATCGGCGGCATAATTGGGATCCTTTTCGGCTGGCTGATCTCGTTCATCGTCGGACAGGTGGCTGCCGCCAACGACACGGCCTTTACGCCGGTGGTGGGCATCAATGCCATCGCGCTTGCAACCCTTTTCTCGGCTGCAGTGGGGCTGTTCTTCGGTATCTATCCTGCCAACCGGGCAGCGAGTCTTGAGCCGGTTGAAGCGCTGAGATATGAATAGGAAATAATTTATCGGTTAAAATAAGTCCATGCCTGACTATAAAATTCTGATCACAGATGGACTGGACGAACGCGGACAGTCCATCTTGCGCGCTTCTGCGCATGTGGATGAAAAAAACGGCCTCTCGGCTGAGGAGCTGGCCGCCGCCATCCCGGACTATGATGCCCTGGTCGTTCGCGGCCAGACGCGCGTGACAGCCGACCTTCTGAAGGCTGCCTCCCGTTTAAAGGTCGTCGGCCGGGCAGGCGTCGGTGTGGATAATATCGATCTCGAGGCCGCAAAAAAGAACAATATTGCAGTCGTCAACGCACCGACCTCCACCACGATCGCCGTTGCCGAACTGGCCTTTGGTCTCCTGCTGGCCGTAGCGCGCGATATCCCCCGCGCCGACGCGGCCATGAAACAGGGAGAGTGGCTGAAGAAACAGCTGGAGGGGGTGGAGCTCAGCGGAAAAACACTCGGGATCATCGGCTATGGCCGGATCGGGATCGAGGTCGGCAAACGGGCAGCAGCCTTCGGGATGAATGTTATCGTCTATGACCCGAACGTGACGGAGGAGGAGCTGAGCCACAGCGACGCCGAGCCTGTCTCTCTGCAGGATCTCTACGCCTGGTCAGATTTCATCTCCCTGCACCTGCCGCTCAATGTCCAGACCCGCGACCTGATCGGCCCGCAGGCCTTTACCCAGATGAAGCAGGGTGTCCGGATCGTCAGCACGGCGCGCGGCGGCATTATCGATGAGGCAGCCCTGCTTGATGCGCTGAAGAGCGGAAAGGTGAGCGGTGTTGGTCTGGACGTCTTCGAAAAGGAGCCGCCGGGGTTAACAGAGCTGGTCTCCCATCCAGGCGTGATCGCCACCCCTCATGTCGGCGCGCAGACCGCCGAAGCGCAGTCCCGGGCCGCCGAGGATATCGCCAGGGAGGTGCTTTCAGCTTTGAGAGGGGAACCCCTGCGCTGGAAGGTTGCCTGATCCTGTAAAGCGGAGTAGTATTTTGAAACATCCCTTGCGCAGGTACGCCTCACAAGGTTAATACAACACGGTCAAGAGAGAAACGATGAGCGAAAAACTGGAACAATTGAAACAACGGCTCGGCGAAGTGGACGACCTGGCCCGCGCGGCCAGCGTCCTGATCTGGGACCAGCAGGTGAACATGCCTCCGGGTGGGAACGAAGGGCGCGGCCAGCAGCTTGCAACCCTGAGCAAGCTCGTGCAGGAAAAATTCACCTCCGATGAAGTGGGCAGGCTGCTCGAAGACCTGAAGCAGGAATTCGAAGGAGCCAATCCGGATTCCGATGAGGCCGCTCTGATACGCGTGACCTCGCGAAATTACGAGAAGGCAAGGCGTGTCCCGCCGGAATTTATCCGCGAACAGGCGGTGGTTTCCTCCCAGGCATTCCAGGGCTGGATGGAAGCCAGGAGTAAGGCTGATTTTTCGATCTTCCGGCCGCACCTGGAAAAGGTTGTCGAACTCGTCCAGCAGTATATTGCTTTCTTCCCGCCTGGCGACCACCCCTACGATATACTGCTGGACAACTACGAGCCCGGCATGAAGACTGAGGAAGTCAAAGCCATCTTTGACAGTCTCCGTCCCAAACAGGTCAAGCTGATCAAGGCGATTGCCGCCAGCAAACAGGTCAAGGATGCGTTCCTGTTCAGGAAATTCAATGAGAAGAAGCTCATCGATTTCGGGGTGGACGTCATCACCCGGTTTGGATATGACTGGAACCGCGGCCGGCAGGACAAGGCGCCGCACCCGTTCGAGACCACATTCAATGTCAACGATGTCCGCATCACCACCCGCTTTGAAGCGGATAACCCGCTGGCGACGTTGTTCAGCAGCATGCATGAAGCAGGTCATGCCATGTACGAGCAGGGAGTGAATCCGGCGTACGAGCGCACACCGCTCTCGGGCGGCACATCGCTGGCGGTGCATGAGTCCCAGTCGCGCATGTGGGAGAATCTGGTCGGCCGGTCGCTGCCTTTCTGGGAGCATTTCTATCCGATGCTCAAGAAGACCTTCCCGGTCCAGCTGGAGGGTGTGAGCCTGAAGACCTTCTATAAGGCGATCAACAAGGTCGAGCCATCCCTGATCCGGGTCAATGCAGATGAGGCGACTTACAACCTGCACATCATGCTGCGGCTCGAGCTGGAGATCGGCATGGTGGAGGGCACCCTGGCCATCAAGGACCTGCCTGAGATCTGGAACACAAAAATGCAGGAGTACCTGGGTGTTGTCCCGCCGGATGATGCGAAGGGCGTCCTGCAGGATATCCACTGGTCGGGCGGGGCGATCGGTTATTTCTCCACCTATGCCCTCGGCAACCTCGTCTCGGTCCAGTTGTGGGAGAAGATCCGCAAGGATATCCGCGACCTCGATGACCAGATCTGCAAAGGTAATTTCAGTGAGCTGCTTGCCTGGCTGCGGTCCAATATCCATCGTCATGGTCACAAGTATGATCCTCAGGATCTGGTCCAGCGAGTGACAGGCTCGAGGATCACTCCTGAGCCTTATATTCGCTATCTGACGAAGAAGTATAGCGAGATCTACGGTCTATAATTTACAGGGAAGTGCGCCGCGGGAGGGCAAAGGTCCGATTCGTGTGTCGCACTTTCCGTTTAAGTCTATGAGAACTGGATTCATCATCGCCTCCCTGGTCGGACTGCTGGCGGGCTGCACGTCCCTGGCGTCGCCGACCCAGAGCCCCGTTCCCACGCCCTATCCGCCGGAGTATCTGCCAACGGTCATCGCGCTGACGGCGGAGGCGGCTGCCTTTTCGGCGACGGAGACGTCGAACGCTTCGATGCCAGTCACAGTTCCAACCGATACGCCCGAGCCAACCGTCTCTCCCACTCCCCAGGCCACGTTCACTGCCACCACCATACCCGGCCATGAGCCGGCGGCGATCGAGATCCAGTCGCCGGGACCCATGTCCAAAGTGATCTCGCCGATCACACTGCGCATGAATATCGTATCCGGGCAAAACGAAAAAGTGCAGATCGACCTGTATGGGGAGGACGGGCGTCTCCTGTCGCGAACGGTAAAGAAAGTACCGGGCTCCGGAAAAGGCGTCGACCAGCATATCAGTATCCCCTTTGAGATCCGGGCCGCGGCCGAAGTGGCGCGCCTTTCGATCAGCACCTCCGACAAGGCCGGCCGGACAGAAGCGCTGAACTCTGTCCGTTTGCTGCTGCTATCCTCCGGGGTGAACGAGATCACACCGCCAGGCGATCCATCCGAGCCGATACGGGTCTTCAGCCCGGGTCTGGAAGATTCCGCCGCCGAGGGAGTCCTGAACATCCGTGGAGACGTCTGGCCCTTCAATCTTAATCCGGTTATCTTCGAGCTGGTGGGCCCGGATGGGAAATCGCTTGGGCTGCGGATCCTGACTGTAGACCAGCTCAACCCGCAGCTCTTCGAAACCACCATCCCGTATAAGATCAGCGAGCCCACGCTGGCCCGCCTGACCATCCGCCAGGACGACGACCGCATGGACGGCCTGTTCTATGTATACAGCCAGGAAGTCATGTTAAACCCATGATGCACGTGCCTGAAAATCAGGTATAATGTGCGACGCTATCCCCGATAGGGGACTGTTCGGGGTGTGGCTCAGACCGGTAGAGCGCACGGTTCGGGTCCGTGAGGTCCCGAGTTCAAATCTCGGCACCCCGACAGTAGTCCACATGGCTAGCACCTTTTGCTAGCCGTGTGGACTGAGATGAGCTAAAATCTAAATATCCATGAGATCGCAGTCCACATGGTTTTCTGCTCGTTGGGTTGAAAAAAAACGAGTATCACGTACTCAGAATTCAATCACGTGATACTCGGAAATCAATCCAAGGAGAAGACCTCATGGTGCAAAAGAAAAGTTCAATTACCTTATCGCAAGCCTTCGAGGGGATGATTTTAAGCAAGCAAGCTGAAGGCCG
>DASUOS010000373.1:0-4457 GCA_036276515.1 Anaerolineales bacterium
ACAGGTGGATGAGCAGCCAATGCTGCCCGAGAAGAAAAACGGGTCGCATATGTTCTTTCGGTCGCCCGATACCGGGACCATACCTCAAACGGACGGTATGCCCTCCGCGGCGCGTACCAGCGAGATGTTAGCTTCTCCGCCGGGCGACCTTAGCGCCCCTTCCCGGGCGCGGATGGGATCCATGCTGCAGCGGCAGGTTGGCAACGAACGGGTAGGCCGAACTTTAGGCACTACTGTACAAACTAAACTCACTATCGGAGCGCCTGACGATGTCCACGAACAGGAAGCGGATCAGGTTGCCGGTGAGGTCGGAAAGACATCCTCCGCAACGAGGATCCAGCGCCAGCCGGCAACCGGGTCAGTCCCAGCCGTTCCGGCTCCAGCTCCAACCTCTGACCTGGCCCTGACACCTCAAGACGAGATCATCACCGCCAGCCTGCTGCAAACCCTGGAAAACTTCAAAAATATCCCGATCTTTGTGGGGCTCAGGCCTCAACCGCCCGGACCGCCACAGCCGGTGACAGTGAAGGTGCACGCACAGTATTTCAACAACAAGTTCAACGAGGATCCAAGGTACAAAGACTTGCAGACCGCCCGAAAGAAGAAGAGCTTTCGCAAAATCATAAAAGCCCTGGATAAGCCCATAGCAGCAAGTGTGCTGAAAGGGAAAACAAAACCTCTTTCTGCCGGCAGGGCAGTGGAGGTGGGCAAGGCATCGCCGGCAGACATCAAAGTATTTGTGGAGAAAGCGATCGCCGAGAAGGTCATAGATGAATATGCTAGGAAAATCGGCAAGCTCGAGGATGGCCAGATGTTGATTAATCTGCCTGATGCCGATCTGCAGGAAGTGATCCAGGGATGGATGCAGAGGACCGGGGTCGGACTGGATTGTAACGGCTTCGTTCAGCAGGCGCTCATCCAAATGCGTGAAGATGAGCGGGCTGTGATTTCTGTTATCAATTCGATTACCGGAGTGTTCGGATTACCAGCCCTTTCGCTGCCGGCCGAGATCGAACACAAGATAAAGGCAGTCGGCAGTTTTAAGACGAAGGAAACTGTTAAGATACCCACTAAACTCCGTCCTGGGGATGTCTGGGTTATGAGTGACGAGGGTCATATCCGTATTGTTACCGACGTACGTATGTCACCCGATGGCAAAACCATCGTGTTCGATACAGCCGAATCGACTCTCTCCTCAGGCCTTGATCCTGGACCGGTGGCACGTACCTGGCAAACGGGCAGCCTGACAAGCTTCAAACCCATTACACGAAACGGCCACAAGGCGGATGAAGGTACGTTCCATCATATTCCACCCTCAGAGAGCTTGACGAGTAAAAAAGCAAAAAAGGGCCGCACATCGCATCGGTCCCGCTGACGGACCTCGGAGAGTAGTAGCCACCCCGAGATGCAGAGCGATCGGACCCTGCGATGAAAGAAGGGTGCTCCACAACTCAATACGGAATGAGTTTCTTATAGTTAATAAGGACAGGAGATCCAGGATCATGAGCCAAAAAGATGAAAGATCGTTTTTAGCGTCTTCCGCCAGGGAAGGAGAGTCTTCCCAACCTGATGAGAATAACGGAGCGTTCAGTCAGGCCCTGGTCGGCCTGCGCAAGGAGATCGTGGGCGGTTTGCTGTACACCCACAGCCGCGCGAACAACAACACTGGCCGGTTACTGGAAGCCACTTCGTTCCTCTACGCGCTGATCGAGCTCCTATCCGAGAAGGGCCTCCTGACCATCGAAGAGCTGGATGAGCGAAAGGCGACGGTCGCAACACGGATCGAAAAGCGCTTCATCGACAAGGGCATGGGCGTCGACCTGATGGAGCCGGACCAGGATAAGTATGCCTTTAAATCCCCGGTCAAGATCGATTGCGAGAACCGCATCCCACTTTGCCATGCGGCCTGCTGCCGTCTCTGGTTCCCGCTATCCCGCCAGGATGTGGATGAAGGTATCGTCCAATGGGATTGGCAGCTGCCCTACATCATCGCCCAGGATAGGGATGGCTACTGCAAGCACCTGGAACGCCAGACCTATCACTGCCAGGTCTACTCGAACCGGCCGCTGCCGTGTCGCGCTTTCGACTGCCGAGACGACAAACGGATCTGGCTGGATTTTGAAAACCGCTTGATCAACCCCGATCTGGAAGCCCAGTTCCAGGGCCTGCCGCCGCGGGACTCTGCATCCCGGTTATCGCCGGAGAGCGATCCAGGGCGTTCCAAACCTGTCCAGGAGTAAGCGCTATGTCATCCACCAAGATTCAGGCTGAGCGACAAACCAAGGCTATTTCAGCCACGAAGGCGGATAGGCCACCCGCACAGCTCGATAAGAGAGGCGGGCGAGAGCGGTCTAAAATGATCCAGCGCGCCGGCGATATGCTGGCATCTCGAGATGCGAATTTGGGTGCGCCTGCCCGGGCACGAATGTCCGCCGCGATGCAGCGGACGGTTGGAAACAGTCGCGTATCGAGTATGGTGATGCGGATGGCTGTGCCGGAAAGCGAAGGGCTGAATGGAAGTAAAAAGGATTCACAGGACCCGGGCTGTGTCGTATGTAACTTGCCGATGCGCCGCGAGACACTGGCGAATAACGAAAGCCTGACAGAGTCAGGAGCCGCCGGCAAGGAGCCTTCACGCCTGCATGGTTTACCAGTACAAGCCAAGCTCACGGTCGACGCACCCAACGATGAATATGAGCAGGAAGCCGACCAGATCGCCGACCGGATGATGCGGATGACCGAGCCGACTGCCTGGCGGCCGCGGAATGAGGAGCAGGCAAACGAACAGCCGCCGTCCGTGCAGCGTCAGGCTGGTGAAGGGAGGCAGGCGCCCGAGGTGACTCCGGACATCGAAGAGCATATCATTGCCAGCCGGGGCGGCGGCCAGCCATTATCAGAATCAGAGCGCGCCTTTGCCGAGCCACGCTTTGGGATGGATTTTAGTGATGTGCGCCTGCATACGGATGCCTCAGCGGCGAATGCCTCCAAAGAGCTGAATGCCCAGGCGTTCACCCATGGTCAGGATATCTACTTCGGCACCGGTTCCCATCAGCCCGGCACGCCGCGAGGCCAGCAGCTTCTGGCGCACGAGCTCACTCACGTTGTGCAGCAATCGGGCAATCACAACATCCTGGTTCGAAAACCGTCAAAAATACGCATTGCACGCGCCATACTCGACTTGACGCGCCTTGATAGGGAATTGCGCTCAGGCAGCGTACTTACCCAGACCCAGGGCGAAATCGGCCAGGCCACGGCTGCCGGTCGACGAATGGATTCGCCTACCCCGGACTCTTCCCTGCCGCCCGTCCGGGCTGAGGTCTTTCGGCGCATGCCGCCGGCTGCAAGTGGAACAGCCTCGCCAGGTGGTGCGAGCACAGGTGCACCCACACAGGCGCCGTCTGGCCCCCCACCAGAACGTGCGCTGGTCGTTGGCGGAATCCATGGGGATGAGCGTGGCACGCAGGCCATTATGAACCGGCTCCAGGCGAGCCTGGGATCGCCCTCCGCTCCGCTGCGCCGTGATTTCGACACCATCGTCATCCCGGTCATGAACCCTGGCGGGGTAGCAGACCGGACACGAGAAAACCGCCGCGGCATCGATCTAAATCGTAACTTTCCAGGCCTCGCTGGATTCCCGGCGCCTCCCGGCGCGGTTCCGCCCCAGCAGCTCGAGACGGCAGCCGTTCGCCGCGTCGTCGAAACCCTCCAGCCATCGCGCATCCTGGCCCTGCACGCCATAGGCGACCGCAATATGGGCGGGGTGTATGCCGATCCTGTGGAGGGCGAGGCGCGCGAGCTGGCCTGTCGTATGGCCCTGCGGATGCGCGGCATCCCCACCGGGGGAGGTGCAATGTCCGGAGATATCAACGTGCGAGGCGATCAGCTTGCCCGCGGCGTCTGTGAAGCTCGTTACCCGGGCGCGCCTCCCAGTGTCACAAGCGGGCAGAGCAGCCTGGGCGCCTGGGCCTCCGCGCCGTCGGCGATTGGCGGCCGTGGAACGACTGTTATCACCCATGAAATCCCGGGCCAGGCGCCTCTACCTGAACATGGCGCCGGCCGCAGCGTCGACACGATTATGCCGGGCATCGAAGAATTCCTGCGTGACAGTGGCGGCTCTCCCTCCGAAGCGGATGCGCTGCTCGAGAGTGCCGTGACCGACGCGTTTCTGACCGGGCGGGCCGCCACAGCCGCGGACCGTCGCCTGCGCGAGACGATTCAGGATATCGTCAGCCGGCGCTTCAGTGATCTGGCCACATTCTATCGTACCGTGTGGCGTCCAGCCCAACCCGGGAATGTGAAGCGCCGCCTGCCACGCAGACTCACCTCCCACAGCCACGTTCGAACGTTCAGAGAGCAGACTGACATCGTCGCCGGCGAGTTGAGACGAAGAGGGGTGAATCGGCGGAGTTCTGTCGCCGATATCCAGGCCGCGATCCTGGATATCCTGCAGACGCGGT
>DASUOS010000374.1:0-7570 GCA_036276515.1 Anaerolineales bacterium
TTCACTCAATGGATATTTTGGAGGCTGAGGGTGTCGAGATTCCAAAGAATGTGCGAGACGCCGATATTCTAACCCAGTATGCTGTGCAATCCCGTTATCCATCCTTCATGGAATAGATTACTCGAAGTGAATATAGAGATGCACTAAAACTTGCCGCGAGCGTAGTTTTCTGGGCAGAGACGACTATTAAGTAAATTTGTGGTTTTTCATCACAATCAAAACAGCGACTGATTTCTCAGTCGCTGTTTTGATTTACGGGGTTGGTGTTCGAGTTGGCGTTCTGGTAGGTGTCCGCGTCGGCGTCGGCGTCGGCGTTGGCGTCCGGGTGGGCGCGAGCGTCTTTGTCGGTGTCCGCGTGGGGGTCCTCGGGCGCACGGTGGGAGTGCGTGAAGGCGTCACCGTGGCAGTGGGTGTGGCGAGCTCCTCCAGGCGTTCCTCGGCTTCCGCCCGCATCTCTTCGGTCACTGCATCCTCGGGCAGCTTCACCAATAGTGCCCAGTGCGCTGCAGCCTCATCGAAATCTTCGCGGGCTTCATAGACCGTGGCAGCCCAGTAGTACGCCTGCGCCTTTTGCTCATCGGTCTCGGCGAGAGCTTTTACCTTATCGATCAACAGCGACGCCGTGCCAAACCTTTCCTGCAGGACATGCATGCGGATGACCGCCAGGTTGGCATCAAACGAATCGCGGTAGAACAACTGCACTGTATCTACATCCTGCTCCGCCTCATCGCCGCGTCCCAGCTCCACATTGGAGAGAAAACGCAGCAGATACGGCTCGCGCTGGTTGCGGTCGCGTGCCAGAGCCTGGTTCATGTTCTCGATCGTTTCCTCGTACTGCCGGTTGTCAAAGTGAATCCTGCCCAGTAGCAAATACGTCGAGACGTCATCCGGGCGGTACTTGAGATAGGTGTTCAACGCCTCGACCGCTTCCGCTTCGTTGCCCTGGGCAGCCTGGATCTGTCCCAGCATCAGGTATGTCTGCAGGTTGGTCACATCTAGCTGGTTGGCGCGCTGGGCAGCACTCAGCGCAAGGTCCAGGTCGCCTTCCCTGATCCTTGCCTGTGCAAGCTGGAAGTAGACCAGAGGCGAGTTGGGCATGCGCCGGTCCGCCTCGGCAAGGTCTTGCAGGGCGCCGCCGATATCGTCCTCGCGCAGCTTCACAGCCGCACGCTCGAGATAGGCTTCCCCGAAATTCGGTTCGAGCCGGATGGCTTCGTCCAGTAAAGCCATGACGTTCGCATTCGGGTTCATAGCGAGCCGGGCGCGCGCGCTGCCTACATAGGCAGGTCCCAGGGCCGGGTTGATGCCCAGAGCGGATTCATATGCCTGGATCGCGCCGCTGTAGTCTCCCCGAAAGCGAGCGACCTCACCCAGATAGTAATAGGCTTCCGCCGCCTCCGGATCGAGGCGTGTGATTTCCTGCAACCGACGGGTCGCTTCGTCCCAGTCCCCGCTTAGATACGCCAGCCTCACCTGTCGAAAAATATCCGATGAGATGGGCGAGCCTTGCATGCTGACGTAGAGCGGCGTCGCCGTATAGGGCACAGGCAGCAGCTCGGAAAGCGGAGCGGCGGTGCCGACGATCACAGGCTGACCGGTCGCATTAATGGAAGTAGGGGTCAATGTATACGTTGGGGAAGGTCCGGGTGTGGCTGTGGGAGGACGCCGGTTTCGATTCGCACTGACCTGCATGAACCCAACGACAACCACCCCCACCAGGATGGCGCCCAGCAGAAAAAAACCACCCAGGCGCGCCACCGGGCTCGCTCTCACCGCCGCCCAGCCCTTTGGCTTGGGCTTTTCATGAGCGAGGAGAAGCTTTTCCTCCCAGGCGCGCGGGCGGTTGACCGGAAACGGCTGGATGGTCTCATCGGGAGGCAGCGCGCCATGCAGGATCAAGCCGCGTTTGGCGGCAGCATTTTCCGGATCCAGCTTGAGGGCGGTCTGCAGACAGTAGATGCGCTCCTTGGCAGTATCTACCGTGGAGCTCATCCACACCCAGTAGGTTGCATTGGTTTGATCGGTTTTCAGCAGGTTTGTGAGCAGCTCACGTGCACGGGTCTTATTCCCCTCCTGCAGGGCTTCTACGGCTTCCTGGAAAACTGCATCGTTATCAGCCATACGCCGATTTTACCCTACTCGTGACGCTTCACGAGTGAAGCGCATCACTCGTGAAATTCTTCTACTTTGTAGGTCAGCACCTCGAGGTGTTTCGTCCGCCACAGATCGGGATCGGCTCCCATCTTGTAGCAAAGGTTACTGAGGAAATCGGCACGGTCCGGGAGCTTTTCCCACACCTGCGGCAGGAAGGTTGCACGGTGGAAGCCATCGCGCAGGATGACGCCATCCACAAACGGAGTCAGCCTGGACAGCAGATCGTTTGCGTCCCTGTACTCCAACGGGACCGGGCGCGTCAACCGCGAGATCTCGATCCGGATCCCGCCTACTTCCGCCCCCCTCACGGCCGGGAAACGGGGGTCTTTGAGGGCGGCTGCCGCGGCATGCTCGCGCACATCCTCCGCCAGAGGCTGATACGGCTCCAGGGCGCCTATACAGCCGCGTAGTTGTCCGTGCAGGCTGAGCGTCACAAAGGATGAGCCCTCTGCGCGCAGGCTCGCCGGCAAGGAGGACAGGTCGAGCGGGGGCAGGTCTTCACCTTTTACGGCGCGCTCCATCGCCTCACGCGCCAGACGGAGCAGAATCTTTTGTTCTTCGAGGGTTAGTTTTTCATGCATCGCTGTGCCCCTCCCAATCGTTGTGTAGAGTCGACGTCTCCAGACGTTGGATGTACTGCGCCAGCTTCAATCAGACGGCTACGGTATCGGGTCTGTCAGCTTCCAATATCTCCGGTTATGATAGACCAGCGGTTCGCCTTCCCCTTCGCCGCGCGCATCCATCACCTCGGCAATGAACAGGGTGTTCTCGCCTACAGGCATCGAGTGCACCACGCGACAATCAAAATAAGCCATCCCTTCCTTGAATACAGGCGAGTCAAAGGAAATGGTTTCAGTCTGTATGCCATGAAAGCGGTCGATGATATCTGGCATTTTCCCTGCAAACCGGTCCGAAAGATCCTTCTGCGCCGAGGTGAGGATCGTCACAGAAAATAATCCGGATTTCACTACCAGATCGTGGGTGTACGTCAGTTGTTTCAAGGCAACCGAGACCAGGGGCGGGTCCAGCGAAATGGAGGTGAACGAATTAACGGTCATGCCATATTGCTGCCCCTGATAAATAGACGTAACGATCGCCACCCCGGTTGTCCACGCACGCATGGCTTGCCGAAGCTTATCGGGATCAAGTTTCATGATAAAGTTCTCCAGAGGAAGTCATGATAACGAGGAGAGAAAAGTGCGTCAAGTCAAAAATCTCAAAAGAGACAAGCTGAGGTTCCTATACGGCGTCACAAATCTGTAACAGGAATTTCCTGCCTCCTCCCTTGCAAGTTTGTGTTTTAAAAGGTACCATTTGGATATACGATATGGACAATATCTCTCCACGACCCTCGCGAACGCCGGGCAAAGCAACGGCAGCCCTCAAAGGAGGGCGGCGGCGTGCGCGCTCACTGCGCGCCATCCAGAGCGTTCTCGGTGTGGCTATCTTGCTCGCAACACTCTTCACCGCCCTGCCTTCGCGTGGACTGGTTGGGGGCAACCTTTACGATCGCCTGAGCATCGTTCTGACTCCCCGTGCTGAAGAGAGCGTCTCGCTCATCTCCCAGCCCCAGCTGCGCATCGGCATCGTGGCAGGACACTCTGGCAACGACTCCGGAGCCGTATGTCTGGATGGGAATGGCAACGTCACCCTCACCGAAGCGGATGTGAATCTTAAGATCGCTGCCATCGTGCAGGAGCAGTTGACCCAAAGAGGCTACCAGGTGGACCTGCTGCGAGAATACGATTCGCGTCTCAACGGTTATCGCGCCCTGGCGATCGTGTCCATCCATAACGACTCCTGTGAATATATCAACGATCAGGCAACCGGCTTCAAGGTGGCTGCGGCGCTCAATACGAACGATCTCAACCGGGCCAACCGCCTGACCGCCTGCCTGGTGGACCGTTACCAGCACACCACACAGATGAACTTCCATGCCGGCAGCATTACAGCTGATATGCGCGAATATCATTCCTTCCGCGAGATCGACCCCAGCACTGTGGCTGCGATCATTGAAACCGGGTTCCTGAATCTCGACCGCGAGATCCTCACAAAAGAGACTGACCGCATTGCACAGGGAGTGGTGGAAGGTGTGTTGTGTTTTGCAAATAACGAGAATATTGTCCCAACCCCCATTAGTAACATGACCCCATGAGCACTCTGCTTCCGACGAGACGTGTGCGCCTCCTGGCAAGCCTATGGCTGTTGCTCTTATGCACCGGCGCCGGGCTAATTGTCTTTTTTACCGGAACCTCTCCGGCCAGCGCAGCCATCGACATGTTGTTTGCCTCGCCCACACCCACGCAGGAAAACCTGTGGGCGTATGTAGATCTGCCCAAGCCGACGGCTACAGTGGTCCCCACCAGCATTCCAACCGAGATCCCCGCTACACCGGTCTCTCCTGCTAGCGAGACGCCCACAGCTCAGCCAGCGATGGCCATGGAAATCGTGGATGATACGGCTCCGCAGGCGGCGCAGGAGTCCGAAAATGCGCCTGGGGCTTCGTACAGCGGGTCAAAATACATTCTGGTGGATATCTCGGACCAGCACATGTATGTGTACGATGGGGATGCCCTGATCTATAGTTTTGTGGTATCCACCGGCATTGGAAACTCCACGCGCGTGGGCAGCTTTGCCGTGCAAAGCAAGATCCCCAGTGCCTACGGCTCCACGTGGAATATCTGGATGCCGAACTGGCTGGGGATCTACTGGTCGCATGGTCTCGAAAATGGTATCCATGCGCTACCCATTCTGCCGGGCGGGGGAATCCTGTGGGAGGGGTACCTGGGCAGACCCGTTTCCTATGGATGTGTGGTTCTGGGTACGTACGAGTCCCAGCTCCTGTACGACTGGGCGGAGATAGGCACACCCGTGGAAATCCAATGGTAAGTTGCCGCTTGTTCCATGCGCAGGTAGATTCGGCGGCACTCTCTAACTCGCAACCGATCCTTTTTGCAAGCTGATCTTTATTAAAGGTGATCTTATGACCAATCAACTCAACGAAGCCCGCGAGTTCATTACACAGGCACGCGAGTCCCTGCGCCGCGGGGACAAGTCCTCCGCACGACAGCTGGGGGAGCGGGCCGCCCTGCTGGTGCCGGAGATGGAGGATGCCTGGCTGGTCCTGGCCGCCTCTGACCCCGATCCGCAGGATGCGCTGGCATACGCTCACAAAGCACTGGAGCTCAACCCGCAGAGCCAGCGCGCTCAGAAAGCGGTGGAATGGGCAACGGGTCGCCTCGCGCAGATCGAAGCCTTGAAGGAACGCGCGCCGGTATCGCCTCCCGTGATCCACAGGCAGGCAGATGAACTAATGAGCCTCCCGGCAAAACCGGCGCAGCAAAGCGCGATGGCAGCCCCCGGGGTAAGCTCCAAGAAGAGGAACTGGCTTTTACCAGCGCTGCTGATCGGCGCAGTCTGTATGCTGCTGGGTCTGGCTGCCCTTTTCCTGCTGATGCGTCCTCAGGTGACTTCCCTCGTCAGGAACATCAGCGCGCCTGACTCCACCCATGAAAACCTCTGGGCTCCGGTTGAGATCACCAAGCCCGAAGAGACGGCTGCGGCTGATGGCGCAGTTGCCGTTCAGCTGGACGATACACCCACCCCCCCACCCACGGAGCCGCCAACTACCGTTCCTACCGTTCCTACCGACCCGCCTACTTCGCCAACACCCAATGAGGCGCCAACGCAAGCGCCTACCCAGGAACAGCCCCCCGCTGCCACGGAAACCCCGGGCACCTTCTCAATGGAAATCGTCGAAGATACTCCGACGAGCCAGTATGTGCCTCCCAAGCCCGAAGTTGTGGTCGGCAACGGCGGGCGCTGGATCGACGTCGACCTCACTAATCAGATGGTGTATGCCTATGAGGGTGATGTCGTTGTCAATTCGTTCCTTGTTTCGACGGGCACCTGGGGCACGCCCACCGTCACCGGCAAGTACAAGATCTATGTCAAGGTGCGCATGCAGGATATGTCGGGACCTGGCTATCATCTGCGGGATGTCCCCTGGGTGATGTTTTTCTATGGAGATTACGGCCTGCATGGCACCTACTGGCACAACAATTTCGGCACACCGATGAGCCGTGGCTGTGTAAACCTGACGATCGATGATGCAGCCTGGCTGTTCAACTGGGCTTCGGTGGGCACCGTCGTCAACGTGCACTACTAATTCCTTATCCCTAATCCCCTCTCCCTTTGGGAGAGGGCTAGGGTGAGGGTAAGTGGCAAATTCCAGCCATGAGCAAGCCCGTCTTTTCCCGGCGCGATTTCCTGAAATTGAGCAGCTACGGCTTGATGGGGATATTTTTGCCCGGGCTCTCCATTCCGTCTCAGGAGGGAGATGAGTTCGCCAACCTGCAGGGACGCATCGTCGAGCGGACGGTATGGACGTACGATGAGCCTAATCTCAAGGCGAAGCGCCTCAAACTCTACTGGCATGATCTGGTCGTTCCCATCACAAACACTACGATCGGCGATGATGAAACTGCTTATAACCGCGTCTGGTATGAGCTCGAAGAGGGCGGCTATGCCTACTCCGGCGGGATCCAGCCGGTCCGCACGCTCCTGAACAAGCCGCAGCAGATCCCCACCCGGGGCGTCCTCGGGGAGGTCAGCGTTCCATTTACCGATGCTTATCAGGGAGTCGACCCGGATGCAGATTTGATCTACCGTCTGTACTACGAGACGGTCCACTGGGTGGCGGGAGCCGTCGACGCAACGGATGGCAGTGCCTGGTATCGCCTGCTGGATGACAAGTACGACCAATACTATTACGCCCGCGCAAAAGACATTCGTATTCTCTCGACCGAGGAGCTCGCGCCATTGTCTCCGAACGTTCCTACTGAAAACAAGCGCGTTGAAGTGCGCCTCGACGAGCAGTTGCTGGTGGCGTACGAGAACGGTCAGATTGTCTTTGCGACCCGCATCTCCACGGGGGGTAAACGTCTGAGCGGGACCTATACGACACCGGTTGGAAATTTTCTCACCTATCACAAGCGTCCCACGCGCCATATGGCAACCGGGGATATTGCCTCCAATGGCTTCGATCTGCCCGGCGTCCCCTGGGTGTTGTACATCACCGAAAGTGGGATTTCATTCCACGGTACCTACTGGCACAATGACTACGGACGACCCCACAGCCATGGCTGCATCAACATGTCGCCGACCGCCGCCAAGTGGCTCTACCGCTGGACAACCCCTTTCGTCCCGCCGGATAAATATCTGATGTATGGCTCTGTGGGAACAAAAGTGGAAATCAAGGTGTAACCAATAATGTAGGGCGGGCTCGCAGAGCGGCCCGCCGATTTCAAAATTGTCACGCTACCTGCAGGGTGCTGCGCAAAAGCGTGACCTACCGGACTGGAACATTTCCCTCCAAAACCAAGTATAAGAATCAAATAACAAATGCCGCCTACAT
>DASUOS010000375.1:0-9291 GCA_036276515.1 Anaerolineales bacterium
AGCTCATCCATCCGCATTGTTATTTATCTCCCACATAGGCGATAGCATCGATCTCGACCAGGATGTCCGGCAGCTGGCTTCCTACGGTTGTCCGTGTGGGCTTGGGATCGGGAAAATAAGTAGCATAAACGACGTTATAACGGCCAAACAATGACAGGTCACTCAGATGGGCGCTAACCTTAACTACATCTGCCATGCTCGCGCCTCCTGCTTCCAGAATAGCCTTGATGTTCTCCAGTACCCGGGCGGTCTGCTCTTCGATTGTTGTGCCCAAGATCTGACCGGTCTGCGGATCGAGCGGTCCCTGGCCGGAGACGAAGATGAAGTCGCCGGCGCGCAATCCCTGTGAGTAGGCTCCCACGGGGGTCGCACCGGATTTTGTCGTGATCTGCTGTTTGGACATGGTTGGATTCTCCTCAAGATAATGTTATGACCAGGCTCGATGCAGCAAGCGGAGCCAGTTGCCGTGCATGATGGCAGATATATCCTCTTCGCTATAGCCGCGGCCGCTCAGGATGTCGGCGATACTTTGCAGGTCGGCGATCGTGTCGAGATCCGAAGGGGACTGCTCGCGGCCAAAGCCGCCATCCAGGTCACTGCCAATGCCGGCATGGCGGCTGTTCCCTGCAAGCTGGCAGATGTGATCGATATGATGGGTGACGTCCATCAGGCGGACGGGCTCGTTGTTCCTTGCCCCGCGCACCCAGCCAAAGCGCAGCATCCAATTGTCGCAGGCGGCGCCGATCACACCACCGCGCTCGATGATGGCCCGGATCTGCCGGTCGTCGAACTGGCGCTGGTGCGGGACCAGCGTCCGACAATTGTTATGACTCGCCAGCACCATCCCGGTAAACCGCTCCAGGGCCTCCCAAAATGCTTTGTCGGATAGATGAGTCAGATCGAGAATGATGCGAAGTTGTTCCATCTCGCGCAGCAGGTCCCTCCCCATCGACGTCAGCCCAAGCTCCGAGGATGTACCGCCGGCGTAGCGTCCCGGGCCGTAATGGGCAGGACCGATGATGCGGACTCCCGCCTCCTTCCACGCCGCAAGCTGCTCCGGAGAATGGACCGGGTCTGCGCTCTCCATGCTTATAACGAGACCCGGCAGAGGCTGGGAATGAGCCGTATCAGTTTCCCAATCCTCCCATAGATTCATATGGTCAAACAATTCCCTGGAATCTTTTATGATCCGGATCTCCCCTTCTTTTTCCAGGGCATAGTAATAAGCGAGCTGCCCCTGGGCTGCTCCGTACGCCTGCAAAGGGGATGAATAATCCAGATTCTGAACCGGGCGGCCCGTCGATCGGGCCAGCAGCGTGGCAAAACACAGTGCAACACGACCGGTGCGCATGTCGGGCAGCGCAACCGTCCCCTGCCCGCGCCCGGCGCCCGCCAGCTGGCTCTCACGTGCCCGGATCGTGTATACCGAAGTCTGCAGATCGCGGTTCCACTGCAGGGCATTCCAGGCCAGATCGAGATGAGCATCGACGATCAACATATCGACTATCTATACGGAACTTTCATCAACCTGTCTCTTTAGCTGTTCTTTAATATCCGGCGGGAGCTCATTCCACGGCAGATCGAGAAGCGCTGCCTGTAATCCGTACAGCAGGTTCAGGGATACCTTCTCCGGATAAGCAGCTTTGACTCGCCGGTACGTTTCCACTACACCCAGCTTCGCGACATCGTCCAGGCTATGGATTCCGACCGATGCAAGCCATTCTGTGCTCTTTGGACCCATATTCTTCATAACACTATCTCCAAGATGGGCAACACCCGCGGCTGGCCATCCACTTCGGACGGCCGCTCACCGATTTTGTGCATGCCCATTTTCTCATAGAAACCGGCCGCATTTGGATCGGCTTCGAGCTGGAGGAGTGTATACCCGCGCCGGCGCGCCAGATCTACTGCATGCAGGAACAATTCCTTACCGATTCCTTTTCCGATAAGTTCAGGTATTACCCATAGATTTTCCAGCCAGGCTGTACGGCCTTTCTCGAGGAGAGTATAAAAAGCGGCAGGGACATGATCCAACTCAGCCGCCCAGCTTTCGTTCTCTACAAAATAATCTGGATGGTATGTCAACTCCGAAGTCCAGATCTCGATCCAGCGTTCAGGGTAGCCCCAGCGGCGTTTTGCCGCCAGGGCAATCTGGGTTAGCCTTTCTGCTTCTTCGGGGAGGACGCGGCGAATAGTGATCATCTCTTCAACAGTGCGGCCTGCCGGCTTACATCTTCATAATGGAGAAGCTCATTGACCAGATCAGGATACCGGGGAATCGATCCGTTCATGCTGAGATGGGGAAGCAAATTTCGAGAAAACGGTTCCCGGCAATTCTTTTACCCATGTCGGCGTGGAGGCGAACAATAAGTAGCCAAGACCTGTAAAGAGCAGCCAGTTGAAAACTTCATCGAGGATCATCCAGAACTTCATCGAATCTGCCGCAGAGTTGAAAATGGATTCGAGGGATATCCTCAAAAGTAAAAAATGCCAGCACGAGAGGAGAATGAATGCCATATTCGACCCGGCGATTATCCGAACCGATTTGATTTCGGAATACATCCAGTCCACCAGTTGGGGGACCACCAGGACAAGAAAGGCAAGACGGTAATCCCAGTTATTCCCTAAAAAGAACGTGCCGACATATATGGAGGCGCCCATGCGAAATGCAGCAAGATTAGATCCTCCGATGGCCCCGGGTTGCCGGTGATTCCGGAATGCCAGCAGGGCCGCCCCCCCTAGAAGAATGAAGGCCGTTGCCACAGGCATGTATCGGAGAAGCAGCTCAATGATGTCCGGTGCAAGCCACTGTGACAGGACTCTGTGGATTGCCGGTTTATATCCGGTTACAAAAACGTTCGTGCCATAGGACGCCTGTTTGCCTCGCTCGGTGAGTGTCCAGGAGGCGACAACACTCTCCCAAGTGGCCGCCATGTAGAGGGCAAGAACCAGAAGACAGCCTGCCGATAAGAGCAAGAATTTCTTTTTTGGCTCTTTCAGGAAAATACTAATGCCGAAAAACGGGAACATCTTTACAATCGAGCCAAAGGCAATCAGCAGGGCAGCAAGACCGGCGGATCGTCGCAGGGCAAGAACACTCATCACACAAACGACGAATGCGATTAGATCCGCGTTGGCTCTTTCATAGAGGAGCATAGAGGCGGGAGAAAAGAGCACGAGCAGCATACCCAGGGCGCCAGGAAGTGATAACGTTTCCGGGAAGAGGAAGGCACTGAGAAAGAACATAACGATCATTAAAATACCAATCCAGATCGTATCGTCCTGCGTGATCCCTGTATAGAAGAACAGTCGCCAGAAGGCCGGATAGTTGAAGACGCGTGCGTGCGGATCGTAAGGGTTTTCGATCGAAGGCTCAAATCCATGAGCAAACGATTCGGCGCTGCCCGGAATCAAGCGAAAATCCAGGAAGGGTGGTTTTTCGGGGGAGACGTTCCACAGGATCCAGGTCTGCTCATATCCCAGGAATCGGAATGAAACGAGAATCAGCAGCCATATCAGGATGGAGGCGCCGACCAGGAAAGGCTTACCGCGCTCTGCGTTGTATATCATTCGATTTTTACTGCCCTTCGAGAAAGAATCCTTCAATCGACCGGAGCATCTCTCTGCTCGGCATGTGCATGCGTGATTGATTTTGTAAGGACGTCCGACGACAGCTCCTTTACCCAGCCCGGCGCGGAGGCACCCAACAGAAAGGCCAGACTGGCGAAGAGCATCCAGTTAAAGGCTTCATCGAGAATAATCCAGAATTTCATTGAATCGGCTGCCGAGCCAAAGATCCCTGCCAGCGGTATCTCTACGATCAAGAAATGCCAGCACGACAGCAGAACCAAAACCATGCTTAACCAGGCAGCCCGGCGGAATATCCCTGCTGAAGAATTCATCCATTCAACAAGCTGAGGCACGAGCAGCACCAGAAAAGCAAGACGATAATCCCAGTTATTTCCGAGCAGGAATGTTCCCACATAGATCGAAGATCCCAGGCGGAAGGCAGCAAGATTTCTTTCAGAAAGAACGAGCGGATTCTCAGAATTTCTGAATGCCAGCAGAATGACCAGCAAAAAGAGTATGAAAGCCAGCGCTAAAAATCCATACTGCATTAAGAATTCGATCTGCGAAGCTGGAAACCACTTTGAGAACGTACGGACGATCGCCGGTCCATAACGGGTGGCGAAGACACTTGTTCCATAAGAGGCCCCATCGCCGCGCATGGTGAGACTCCAGGCAGCTTTCACACTGTCCCAGGTGAGAAGCATGTACAGGAGAAGAGCCAGAGAACTCACGACGGAGAAAAATAGGAATCTCTTTTTCGGTTCCCTCAGCAGGACACTTAATCCAAAGATGGGGAACATTTTAACGACACCGCCTACCAGGATCAAGCCTGCGGCGGTACCAGCGGAAACACCAGAAGCCAGCACAATTCCTACACACAGGGCGAACACGATCAAATCCACGTTGCCGCGTTCATACAGGAGCATAGAGGCCGGGGAGAAGAGCACCGCTATCATTCCAAGAGCGCCTGCAATGGAAAGATTCTCCGGGAAAAGGATTACACTGATAAAAAACAGGACGATCATGGTTACGCTGACCCAGATCGTATCGTCTTGTGAGATCCCCATATAAAAGAACAGACGCCAGAACGCCGGGTAATTGAAGATCCTGCCATTCGGGTCATAGGGATTCTCCACGGACGGCTCATACCCCCTCGCATACGATTCTGCACTGCCCGGGATCAGGCGAAAATCCATGAAGGGCAGACTCTGGGGATCGACGTTCCATAACTGCCAGGTATTGTTATAACCAAACGCGTGGAATAGTAGAAGGATCACGGTCCATATCAACAGAGTCCCTGCAAGGAGCAGAAACGTTCCCTTATTCCTGCGGAGGATATTCAATATCATCATCCTGCCTTGCTGCTTATGTCACAAGCCTATCAGGAGCAGCAATGACCAGCGGATCAAAAAGCATCAACCTACAATTCTGATCTCCCGCGGCATATCGGACAGAACATCTGCGCCGGTGTCGGTGATGACCACATTGTCCTCGATGCGGACGCCGTTGCGGTCCGGCAGGTAGATGCCCGGCTCGACGGTGAACGCCATGCCCGGCTCGAGCCGCTGCATGTTGTCGCCGCGCATGTAGGGGTCCTCGTGGCCCTCCATGCCGATGCCATGGCCTGTGCGATGGGTAAAGTACACCCCGTAACCGGCCTGCTCGATGACAGCCCGGGCCGCTTTGTCCACGTTTGCGCAGGGGACGCCGGGTCCTGCGGCAGAGCGGCCGGCGGCGTTGGCATCCTGGACAATCTGGTGGATCTTTTTGTACTCGTCATCCACCTCACCGACGGCAAAGGTACGGGTCAGGTCGGAGATGTAACCATCATACGTTGCGCCCCAGTCCACGACGAGCAGGTCACCAGCCTGCAACCTGCGTTCTGTTGGCGAGGCGTGTGGGTTGGCCGCGTTCGGTCCACCGGAAACGATCGGGGCGAAAGGCAGCTCTGGCTCCGAGCCGTGTTTGAGCAGCTGCGTTACCAGCTCAGCGGACAGCTCTTTTTCGGTCATGCCAATCTCGATGAGGGGAATGGCCGCCTCGATGGCGCCCTGGGCGATCTTCACCGCCCGGCGCATCCTCTCGATTTCGGCCGGATCCTTGCGCAGGCGAAGCTTCGCGAGCAGGTCGCTTGCATCGGGAAAATCTGCCTCCGGTGCGCCGTCCCGGACGTAACGATATTCCAGCAGACGAAGCTGGCGCGGCTCGACGCCGATCCGCTTTCCGTCCAAGCCGAGGGCCTGGGCTGCCTGGCGAAAAGGTTGGCCCCACTCCGATGGGTTTTCGGCATAGGAAAAGACCTGCAAGTCATACGGCAGGGAGGCGACCTTCTGCAACTCGAGCTCAGGCAGCACCATCGCAGGAATTTGATCCTTCGCCAGCATCAGCACGACCGGGCGCTCCATCAAGTGGAAGCGCAGACCGGTCAGATGTGTCAGCGTGGGGCCCGGGTTGAGGATCACGGCATCCAGGTCTGAGGCCCGGAGCGAGGCGTTAAGTGTATCGAGGCGGGATTGAGTCATGGATGTCTCCTACTCCAACGTATGATTTTTCCTGGCAAAATAATATAAGATCCAATCGACAACAACCGGGAAGAGCGTGTCGAATGTTGTGATAATTCTGAACCACCATGGAATAACCAGGCTGCGGCGAGGCCGTTTGGCCAGATCTACGACACGGCGGGCGACGTATCCTGAGGTCATCCGCAGATCTATAAATCTGTTGATTTTTTCCCGCGTCCGCTGTTGATTGAGGTGTGTGCCAAATTCGGTTTCAGCAGGTCCGGGATAAATCCCCGACACCCTGATGCCCAGAGGGGCTACTTCACGCCTGAGAGAGTCGGTAAACGCCCGCACGCCGTATTTGCTGGCCGAATAAGTACTGATGAGTGGAGAAGCGATCAATCCTGCCACCGATGCCATGTTAATGATGTGACCCGAGCCCCGGTCAAGCATCTCCGGAAGCACAGCCCGGGTCACCAGCATGGTGCCGATCAGGTTGACCCTAATGAGCGTTTCGATATGGCGCTCCGGCTCGAGATTTTCGAACCAATCCACCGCTCCGAACCCGGCGTTGTTGAACAGGATGTCGATCTGACCATACAGATCCAGGACGGACTGGACCATGACCTCGATCCCGGCGCTCTGGCTGACATCCACGGGAACGGCGATAGCCTCGCCTCCCTGCTCCTGGATCTCTGCCGCAAGGACCTGCAATTTCTCGAGCCGGCGTGCTGCCAGCACCACCTTGCAGCCTTCCGTCGCGAACAAACGCGCCGCGTCTTCACCAAATCCCGATGAGGCGCCTGTGATGAGCACCACTTTTCCGTGTAATGAGTGTGCCATGGATTCCGAAGCAGAATCCTAACACGAAAAACGGATTTCATAGCGCGTTTTATGTGAGGGGTGAGGGGAGAGCTTATTCGCCCATTGATTTCATGTGATAGGGAGCAAACAGCCTGGCCTGGATCCGGTCGGAAATGCCGGGAAAGTGGGAATTGAAAAAGATAGACAGCCCCATGATCCGCGGCAGAATGAGGCTGCGGCGCGGCCGCTTTGCCAGACTGACCACCCCCTGGGCAACTTCCTCCGGTGTTACTTTCAGCCATTTCGGCGTCGTAAAGCGCTTTTTGGCTTGATTCCCACCGACATGTTCCTGGAATTCCGTGGATGAGCTCCCGGGATATACGGTCGAGACCTCGACCCCGAGCGGTCTGGTTTCCCGTCGCAGGGCCTCGCTGAAACCGCGCACGCCGAATTTGGCAGCCGAATAGACTGTGTACAGCGGAGGCGCCGCCCAGCCTGCGAGCGAGCACATGTTGATGATATGCCCACTGCGCTGTTTGTACATATGAGGCAGCACAGAGCGTGCCATCCAGACCACGCCCAGAAGGTCCACTTTGAGCTGCATCTGGACATCCCGTACCGGATCGAGCGCTTCGAACCAGTCCAGCCGTCCAAAGCCGGCGTTGTTGAAGAGCACATCGATACAGCCATACTCGTCCATGGTAGAGTGGACCAGGGCCTGCACCTGCTCAAACTCTGTCACATCGGTCGAGACAGGCAGGGCTGTGCCTCCCTGCCTGCGGATCTCATCCGCCATCTCCTCCAGCCGCTCCATGCGCCGCGCCGCCAGGACAACTTTGCAGCCTTCCTGTGAAAACAACTTTGCGGCAGCTGCGCCGAACCCGGACGAGGCGCCAGTGATGATCACAACTTTGCCTGTAAGAGAAACCATGTTTGTCCTCCAGAACCCGCGGATATAAAAATGCGTAATACCGAAGTATTACGCATTTCGATTTAAGGCAGGAAGTTAGTCACCCTCGTCCTGGCTGTCATCCTTCGGCTGGCGCCTGGGGCGCGGCGGTTCGATGATGGCCTTCGGCGAGAGCGCAAGCTGCAGGACCTCATCCATATGTTTGACCGGGATGATCTTCAAGTCTGTCTTGGCCGCCTTGGGCAGGTCGACCAGGTCCTTGAGATTCTTTTCGGGCAGGAGCACGGTCTTCAACCCGGCCCGGTGCGCGGCCAGCACTTTTTCACGCACGCCGCCGATCGGCAGGATGCGCCCACGCAGGGTGATCTCGCCGGTCATGCCGACGTGCCGGAAGACGGGACGCCCCGTCAGCGCGGAGACGATGGCGGTTGCCATGGTGATGCCGGCCGAGGGTCCATCCTTCGGGATGCCGCCCTCCGGCATGTGGACATGGATATCCATGCGCTCGAAAACCTCGAAATCGATATGTAGCGGCACGGCACGCGACTTGATATACGTAAGCGCTGCCTGGCCGGATTCCTGCATCACCTCGCCCATCTGGCCGGTCATCTGCAGCCCCCCCTTCCCTTCCAGCACGGCGACTTCCACCGGCATGATCTCACCGCCATTTTCCGTCCATGCCAGGCTGGTCACCACACCGACCTCATCGTTCAGCTCGGCTTCCGGCTGGAAGACCTGCTGGGGACCCAGGAATTTTTCGATCGATTCAGCGGTCACGATCGTGGGGTACTTCCGTCCTTCGGCCTTCATGCGCGCGACTTTACGGCACACCCGCCCGATCTCCCGCTCCAGGTTGCGGACGCCTGCTTCGTACGTATATTCGCGGATGATCCGGCGCAGGGCATCCGGCTCGAACACCAGACCCAGCCCATCGACGCCGTTCTCTTCGATCTGGCGCGGGATCAGGTAGCGGGTGGCGATCTCGAGCTTTTCCTCCTCGATATACCCGGGGAATTCGATCACCTCCATGCGGTCGAGCAGCGGCGCAGGGATGTTCCCGAGCGTGTTCGCCGTGGTCACAAACATGACCTTCGAGAGGTCGAAGGGCAGCTCGAGATAATGGTCGCTGAAGGCGTAGTTCTGCTCGGGGTCCAAAACTTCCAGCATCGCCGACGCGGGATCGCCCCGGAAATCGGAATACAGCTTGTCGATCTCGTCCAGCATGAAGAGCGGATTGCTCGTCCCGGCCCGCTTCATGGTCTGGATGATGCGCCCGGGCAGCGCGCCGATATACGTACGTCTGTGGCCGCGGATCTCGGCTTCATCGCGCACCCCGCCGAGCGAGACGCGCACGAACTTGCGCCCCAGCGACTCGGCGATGGAGCGTCCCAGCGAGGTCTTACCCACGCCGGGAGGTCCGACAAAGCACAGGATTGGCTGGCGTTCCTTTTTCGGTTTCAGGGAACGCACCGCAATATATTCCAGGATGCGTTCCTTGGCTTTCTT
>DASUOS010000376.1:0-24701 GCA_036276515.1 Anaerolineales bacterium
CCAAAAGTCATCCTGGAAGGCACCCGGCTGACCTTCAAAACTGAAATTGCATTTGAGCTGAATGAGCATCCGCGGGTTGTGGGTCCGCGGAAATATCGCTATCATTCCCCCCTGATCTCAGCCGAGTGGTGCACGTTCACCAACTATCCCTGGGGCCGCGGACCGATCAACTTCGAGCCTCACGAGGAAGCGCTGGCGATGGAGACCTATGCCACCTGGGCGCGTATGTTCGAGCTGCAGAGGTATTATTCCTGGATCGTCGACCGCTTCCACATTTCCACGCAGGCGTACCAGAAACTGGCCTGCAACCGGGACTACGATTTTCGCTGGCTCGAGGAGCGGCTGCTGCCGTTGAATTTTCGGATCATATTCTGTACCCGCTCGCCGGAAAGCTTTGCCGCTGCCCGGGAAGAGCGGTTGAAAGTCTCTGGTAACCCAGCCCAATATAACGACTTGCAGCCCTTTATCCGGGAACAGGAGCTGATGCGTGAGTTGATCGAAAGATCAAGGCTGCCCAACCTGACTCTGGATATCTCAGATAACAATATCCCCGCGGCGGTGGAACGGGTCGCCGACTGGCTCGAGGAGACCGGCGGACTCTACATGCCTGGCTACCGCTTGTCTCATAAATAACTTTACGTTTTGTTTGGATTTGTAGGTTAAAAATCCAGGCAAAAGTTAAGCAAATTATGCGGCACTATGTAAAAGGTATATAATCGGTAATGGAAAGTGAGGTATCCATGAACGAGAAGCGGTCTCACCGCAGGCATTTTGGGGACGAAATTCCCGAAGACGTTCGGGAACACTTCCGTGAAGCGCGACAGGAACTGCGTGAGAGCATGAAAACGTTCCTGCCACCCGGGTTTATCGAGCACCGCCGTAAGGCACGCAGGGAGATGCTGCTCGCCTGGCGCAGCCTGATCGACGCCGCCCTGGAGCGGATGGACGGAAAAGAGAAAGAGGAAGAAGAGACGGTTTGAAACCTGCTCCCAGCGCCGAAAACGGCGCTGGATTTTCTAGCAACAGGGTTATCGCCAGGGGGAATGACCGCGCGAGAGGAAGATCATCCATACCAGAGTCAATGCAGACAGACCCCATAAGACGTACCCAAGCGTCAGGTTTCCTCCCTGGTAAAGTATCGCGCCTCCGACCAGGAAAGCTGCAAAAACAACACTCCCCGCCAGCCGGTTGACCGCGCCTTCGAGGTGATAGACCTGGCGGTTGGCCTGCAGGTTGTTCACGTTCAATTCGCCGCGCTCCAGGCGGGTCAGTACCCGGCTTGTCTGGGCGGGCAGGGCAAGCAGCTGCCGGAACAGATCGCCGGCCTCGTCCAGCCAGAAGTCCCAGGTCGAGGTGCCCTCCTGCTGAATTAATTTCCGCGCGTACGGCACGAGCGGGTCCCAGAGATTGAAGTTGGGATCGAGTCCGGTGCACATGCCGCTCAGGATCGCTACCGTGCGCCCGAGCAGGAGCAGATTGTGTGGAAGCTGGAACGGCATCTCGTACATCAACTCACGAAACTGCACGGCAAATTGAGCCATTTCACGATGGTCCACCTCGCGCAGCTCACTCATCGACATGCCCCAGAAGCGGTCGAACATCTGCGCCTCGGCTTTTTCGAGCAGCCTCAGATCCGCACCCGGGAGCAGGATGTCCAGGGTCTGAAATGAGCCGACCACCTTTGCGGCATCTCGCGTCCCTACACCAATAAGCAGGTCACGCAGGCCCTCACTCAGGTTTTCAGGAACCGTGCCGACCATGCCGAAATCCACGAAAGTCAGCCGCCAGCTGGCCTTTTTTTCCGCAGTTGCAGGGACAGGCGTCACAAACAGGTTGCCGGGATGCGGGTCGGCGTGAAAAAATCCATCTTCGAAGATCTGCTTGAGGTAGGTATCCAGCAGTACCCGGGCCACTTCACCCCGGTCGATGCCAGCCGCTGTGATCGCTTCATAGTCGGTGATCTTGATGGCATATACGTTCTCGAGCGTGAGGACGCGCGCTGTAGTGCGGGTCTGTACGACGCGCGGCACATGGATGCGCCTGCGCTCGGCAAAGTTTTCCCCGAACCTCTCAGCATTGCGCGCCTCAGACAAATAATCGATCTCCTGGTGGACCGTGGTCTCCAGCTCCGCCACCAGCGCCGGGACATTGACCCGTTTGCGAATGGGCTCATAGCGCATCACCCATCCGGCCACACGCCGCAGTGCCGAGAAATCGACCTCCACCAGCTGCTCGATGAACGGGCGCTGGACCTTGACAACCACATCCTGGAAACCATTGGCTTCCGCCTCCCGCAGCCGGGCGCGGTGGACCTGTCCCAGCGAGGCGGCGGCCATGGGATCCGGATCGAAACGCTCGAACAGATCCTCGAGTGAAGCGCCCAGCTCCGATTCGGCCAGGATGCGGATGGCGCCGAAGTCCTCGGGCGGCACCTCGTCCTGCAGGCCCGACAACTCATCGGTGATCTCCGCAGGCAGGATATCCAGCCGGGAGGACAGGAACTGGCCGACCTTGATCATCACCCCGCCCATACGGATCGCCATCGCCCGAAAATGGGCTGCCAGCTCTCGAAAGCGCCTCGAGCGCGTCCGGCGGGTGAGACCACGCATCCCCAGGCGCGGCAGGAGAAGCTCCCAGAAAATGAAATTCAGGATGGCGCGGGCAAAGAAAGTAAGTATGTATCGGTAACGGGCGCGCAGGCGCGATGTATGCATGGTGGGTCTCCAGGGATTCTCTCAGGATTGTATCATTGTGGAATATTTGACCGCGTGTAAAATACGGTTTGAAGTTTGTCTGCAAGAGAGATTTACAGGTATGAACGAACATGTAAAGCGAATTCAAAAACCGCGCTGTTTTCTGCTGTATGCCCTGGCGCCTGGTGGAATGCCCGCGGCAGAGGCAAACCGCGTCCTAAATCGATTTATCGGCGATCCATCCCTGCCGCTGGCGGTCTTTCACGATCACTTCATCGGCGGGCCGGGCGGCATCGTCATTTTTTATGTGGAAACCCCGCAGGAACGGGATGCCCTGCTCTCACAAACTCACCTGGCAGGCTGGCATGTGGAGATCCAGCCCCTGATCTTCTCCCACAGTCCATCCGCCCTGGATGCGCAGATCGCATTTACCCTGCGCGCCTACCGAGGTCTGGATTGGGAGACTCTACAGCGTGAGGAGCGCCCGGCGTACGGAAATCCCAGCCGGGAAGCAGAGACCGCCCGGGAGGAGTGATGTCATTCGATAAAATCGTCGAATCCCTGATCAAGGAGGCGCAGGAGCGCGGCGAGTTCGACAACCTGCCCGGCAAGGGCAAGCCGATCGACCTGAGCGCCTACTTTGAAACACCCGAGGAGCTGCGCCTGGTGCAGTCTGTGCTGAAGAACGCGGGGATGACGACGCCCGAAGTGACCCTCCTCAAGGAAATTGCCGAGCTCCGGCAGATCCTGGCTGTTGTGGCAGATGAAAAGAAGAAGGCCGAAATCCGGAAGCAGATCCAGGAAAAACAGATCGAGTTCAATATCATGATGGAGAGGCAGCAGCGCCAGAAGAGGTCCAAATAGGCCTATGAAGCCTGTTCAGAACGTGTTAAAGTTATGTTAAGTGACCGGGCACCCGCTTTACAAATCCCCTCTCCCCTGCTATACTTTTGCCCACTGAATATGACTTTCATGGCGCTGAAGCGTCATTTGTTTGAGAACAATCGCATGTGGTACGGCATCCCCCTCGGCGAGCAAGTCAGCGAGGGTCTTTTTTATTAAACAAAAGCAGACCTTAACCGCCATTGGCGGATAAATAATTTTTTAATCAAGTGAGGATAAATATACCTGTATGAGTAAGCAAGGCAAACTGAAGATCATTCCCCTGGGTGGACTTGGGGAAGTGGGCAAAAACATGACCGCCTACGAGTTCCAGAACCAGATTCTGATCGTAGACGCGGGCATTATGTTCCCGCACAATGACATGCTGGGGATCGATTACATCATCCCCGATTTCGAATATTTACGCAAAAAGGCGAACCAGGTGGTGGGAATTGTCATCACCCACGGACACGAAGATCACATCGGCGCGATCCACCATGTGCTGAATGAAATCCCGGTCCCGGTCTATGGGACGCCGTTGACCATGGGCCTGATCGAAGTCAAACTGGCGCGCAACAACGCGGCCAGCAAGGCCATGCTCAACACCGTGGAAGCCGGCTCGACGATCGAGATCGGTCCGTTCAAGGTGGAGCTTTTTCACATCTGCCATTCGATCCCCGATGCCGTGGGATTGGGGATTACCACGCCTGCCGGGCTGGTCGTTCACATGAGCGACTTCAAGTTCGACCATACCCCGGTCGATGGCTGGCCCACTGACTATGCGAAGCTGGCTGAGTTTGCCCGCCGCGGCGTGGATCTGCTGCTTTCCGACTCGACCAACGCCGAGCGCCCTGGTTGGACCCCCTCCGAAAAGGTGATCGGTCCCGCCCTGGACAAGGTGTTCGAGGAAGCACCCAGCCGCATCATCGTGGCAACGTTCGCTTCCCTGATCTCGCGCATCCAGCAGGTGGCTGATGCCGCCGAAAAGCACGGACGCAGGATGGCGCTGGCGGGCCCGAGCATGATCGACAACGTCAAGATCGCCCGCAAGCTGGGCTATCTCGAGATCCCCGACGATGTGCTGATCCCCCTCGACCAGGCGCTGCAGATGCAGGGCCACAAGGTTGTGCTGATGTGCACCGGGTCGCAGGGTGAGCCGTCGTCCATCGTGGGGCGCTTGTCAGCTGGGACAAACCGCCAGTTCGATCTGAAACCCAAGGATACGGTCGTCTTGTCCTCCCATCCCATTCCGGGCAACGAGGAGACCATCAGCAAGACGATCAACCGTCTCCTGCGGCGCGGCGCCAACGTGATCTACGATGCGATCGCGCCCATCCACGTTTCGGGCCATGCCAGCCAGGAAGAGCAGAAGCTGCTCCTCAACCTGATCAAGCCGAAGCACTTCCTCCCCATCCACGGAGAGCTGCGCCAGCTGAGGCGGCACGGACAACTTGCCGTCGAAGTGGGCATCCCTGAGGAATGTGTGATCGTCGTTGAAAACGGCCAGATCGTCGAGCTCGCCGGCGGCCGGATCAAGCTCGGGGACCGTATCCCCGGCGGCTACGTCTTCGTCGACGGCCAGTCCATCGGCGAGGTGGACTATGACATCATGCGCGAGCGTGAGAAGCTGGCCCGCAACGGCATCTTCCTGATCGATATCAGCGTGGATAGTCTGAGCGGCCGCCTGCTGCATGATCCGGAGATCATCACCCGTGGATTTGTCTCCCCCGACGATGCCGAGAAGCTGCTGCCCGAAGTCCGCCGCAAGATCATGGACGTAGTCAACGGCGGCGGATACGATAGCGAAAAGGACATCGCCAACGCGGTCAAGTCCTATCTGTACGAGGAGACCAAGCGCAGGCCGATGGTGCTCGTCACGCTGAGCAAACAAGGGATCAATGCAATCAGCTGACAACCCTGCCTTTCGAGCGAAATGCTACAATAAAATCAGCCCGTCCTTTTTGGACGGGCTGATCGTTTTATTCAATCTACCTTGCCTGGATCTCCAGAGACTCGAATTCCGCCTGCAGGGTATTCGTGCCACCGTTCAGGGCCTGGAATCCGAGGAACAGCCATTTTTCACCCGAAACCACCGTGACCGTCCCAAGCTCGGACTGGCCTTTGTATACCACGGCTGTGATGCTGCCGCTGTTGTAATCAAAGACCACATCATAAACCGGCGGGTCCTCGTTCATCTCGACTGACTCCGCAAAGCGCCGCTGTCCCGGCATGGTCCGCATAAAGAACTTTTGCCGTTCGGTGACATCGTTGCTGGCCGGGAGCTTGATAATGATCCCCTCAGAGTTGACGTCAGGGCTGGCGAACACGCCCATGACGATTTCGCCGCGGCTCACGGTAATGGGCTTGAGCTCGATGCGGGCGGTCCCATCTGCCGGAAGCTTTGTGAATAATCCATAAAACTGGGCTGTGTTCACCCGTTCATCGAAGGAAAAGGCAAGCTTGCCAGCGGTCGTGTAGAACTTATCGTCCACAGGCTGGAGAAGGCAGCCTTTATCGTCGCTGGTGGCCGTGACGCTGGAAGGATAGGGGACCCACACTGCGCTGATACAGTTCTGGGACCAATCCTCGCCCACGGGAATCAGGGTAGCTGTGGGGATCGGTTCCGGCGTATGGGTAGGCGGTTCAGGTGTGGACGTGTTATCACCGGCCGGCACGGTGTCGGTCGGCCGGGCAGTCGGCGCCACCGTCTCTGTATAAACGACTGCGGTGGGCGGGACAGGTGTGGGTTGTGGGGCGGGAGCCCGGTTTCCAAATACGGAAATCAGAGTGACAACGATCGTGCCGGCGACACCGATGAGCGCGGCAGTGATGGTTGGATCGAGTCTTTTTGCAGGTTCACTGGACATGGCGGCCCCAATCTTTCTTCAATGGTAGATATAGTCTCGCTCAATTCCGGCTATTCTACGTCATATTGCCCGCAGATTCAAGAATTCTACGTTTTCTTTAACATATTGGCAATCTGGCGGTCGATGCGGCCCATCGGATACTCGTCCAGTTTACCCATGGGAACCCATTTCATTTGTTCGCTCTCCGGCTCATCCGCCAGCTCACTCCGGTAGACATACACGGTGACACTGAAGTGACTGTACCCGTGCCGGACAACCCCGAGTGGTTCGGTTTCCTGGACGCTTTGCCGCTTCGTTCCCAGCCGCAGACCGTATCCCGTTTTCAAGGCCTGGGCCAGCCCGTCACGCGGATCTCCAGTGACGCGCCCGTTGGGGAACTCCCACATCCCACCCAGCAGTCCCTTCGATGGGCGCTTTGCCAGCAGGACCCTGCCCCGTTTTGTAAACACACCTGCCGCATGTACATGATGGGGAACGCTTTTCTTCGGCGTCTTGACAGGCCTCTCGTTCTGGGTGCCGCGCTGGCGGGCCAGGCAGACCTTCATCAGCGGGCAGATCAGGCAGCGTGGATTCTTCGGGATGCAGATCGTCGCGCCGAGATCCATGAGCGCCTGGTTGTAATCGCCTGCTTCATTTTTCGGCAGGTGTTTTTCCGCCAGGTCCCATAGAATGGCCTCCCCTTTCGGCGTATCGACCGGCTCGACAATATCGAAGACGCGCGCATAGACCCGCTTGATATTGCCATCCAGCGCCGGGACAGGCATGTCGAATGCGATCGAGGCGATTGCTCCCAGCGTGTACCGCCCAATGCCGGGAAGTTTTGCCAGCTCTCTCAGATCGCGCGGCAGCCCTCCCCCATATTGTTCGGCAACGATCTGGGCGGCCCGGTGCAGATTGCGGGCGCGGCTGTAGTAGCCGAGGCCCTCCCAGGCATTCAAGACCTCCTGCTCGGAGGCAGCCGCCAGGGCGGGGATCGTTGGGAAGGACTTCATCCATTTTTCGAAATAGGGAATGACCGTTTCGACCCGGGTCTGCTGGAGCATGATTTCCGAGACCCACACCGAATAGGGATCCTTGCCGGCGGTATCGCGCCAGGGCAGGGTCCGCTTGTTGGTGCGGTACCAGGATAACAGTCGAGATGCGAGGCGAGGTGTTGGCATTAAAAATTTACGTCATTGCGAGGAGCGCATGCCTGCCCCGGCGACGTTCCGGGGTTGCGACGAAGCAATCTCAGGTGATGGAACCTGAGATTGCTTCGCCACTCGCTTTCGCAGGGCAGAGTACGCCCACTGCGTTCGGGCTCGCAATGACGGAAAATAGGAGTTTTATGGGAATTTAGAACTGGAACCCACCGCGGGCAGGGACGATCTTGTACGAGTAATTCTTGACGTAATCGAACAGCTTGTCCTGCAGCAGGCCCCAGTCGCTTGAGTCGAGCACGCGGCGCGCCTGCGAGATGTTGGAAGCCAGCAGTCCCACCTGGATCTGCGGGTACGACCCGTAAATGGTCGCCCAGGCCTCCGCGGGCTGCAAGCCCAGCCGCTGCACGCCGGGGATGAATTCGCCAATGATGAACTCGAAGTATTCCTGGTCGCGTTCACCGGCGATGTCCCATGTCATTAAAACTTTGACAGCCATTTTTTCCTATGGGTAAAGGTCAACTTTTCTGATAATCCAGTACGACCACATGAGTCTCATTGGGAAGCCCGCTGCGCGTCACCTTCAGGGACGGCTGCGTCTCGGGCGTCGAAAGACCCATTTCCTTTACGAACTTGTTTAACGAATCGAGTGACAATTTTGATGCGGGCGTGGAATAGTGCATCGGTATGACCAGGTTGGGCTCGATCAGGCTGATGACCTCTGCCGCCTTGGCTGCATTCAGCCCGCCCCCGCCGCCGACCGGCACCAGCACCACGTTGACCGTGCCCAGCGACTCGATCTCCGTCTGGGAAGGCGTTGTTTTCAGGTCGCCCAAATGCGCGACGGTGATGCCGTCGTAATCGAAGACATAGATCGTATTGCGAGGTGCATCTTCCTTCTTCTTCTTGCTCGAACCGCCGCTATCCGACTGTACGCCGGTGATGAAGACGCCGCCGATCTCGAACTCGCCGGGACCGTCGATGACGTGCGAGGTGCCTTTTACGGCGTCGGTGTTGTTGTGGCCGGGAGCATCATGGCTGACCGTGACAATGTCCGATTTCAGCCGCAGCGCGTCATAGCCGATGGTTTTGCTATCGTAAGGGTCCGTCACCACGGTCGCGTAGTTTCGCTCCGTGAGCCGGAAACAGGAATGTCCGTACCAGGTAATTTCCATATGTCGTTTTAGTCTCCAGAGGGGATATTATACCCGTTGTTGAGGAGATGGCCGAAGGGCGAAGCGGGCTCTTTTCATTAGATGCTGATCCTACCCTTCACCAGGTCATCCATAAACTGCCAGCGCTTTGTTTTTGTATAATCCCCATTCTTGGGATAGAAATAGTTCCTATAATAGGCCCAGTTATCGACGCCAAAGTATTTATGCCTGGCGCCGTCTTCGAGCAGGTAGCGGTCGATTCGTTCCTTGGCCCAGGCGGACAGGTCATTGTCCCGTTCCCAGCCGACGTACATGGCCACCGATTCGGCAAAATCCTCGATGCGGTTGAACTTCCAGTTCGAGCCGCTGGGTTTATCGCCGTAGAAATAGCCGGCGGCATTGCAGCCGGGCAGGCGTCCGTGACGGCCTGGCTTGTTCTCCTCGCTAAAGCGGGCCGAATCGGACCGGCCTGCCAGCCTCTTCACCAGGGACAAGGTCCGGCTGGTAAAACCGCCGGTGTATTTTTCCAGAGCCCGGGCCAGGCCCCACTTGAAATTGGCATCCCAGGCATGGGCAAACTCGTGGACCACGGTCCAGGGGGAGAAGGTCTGCTTGGTGGAAAAAGCGACCCGGCGGTGAAGGGCTTCGCCGCCGTGTGAGCCGATATCGGCCTTGCGGACCGTCACGCCGCCGGTGCACTCTTTGAGCTTCTGAGGGCCGCCGATGCAATCGGCCAGACAGGCCAGCGTATTGTGCAGGCGATCCAATTCATCCTTGTCCCAGAAGCCGTCTTTCCAGGAACCGGAGTCGTCGCCCCAGTCCTTATCGATATCCACCTCGAACTCGGATTTCAATCGAGCGATTTTTTCACTTGCATAGGGGAGGTCAGAATGATGCATAGAGTACCTTTCGATCGAGATCTTGTGAAGGCTTTATCCGCTAGCGATGTGCAGTCACACCGATCTGCTGGCACATGTCCAGGACGGGGCATGTGGAGCAGCGCGGCAGGTTGCCGGTACAGACGTGTTTGCCAAATGGGACCAGCAGGCGGTTGATCTCGATCCAGTATCGCTTTGGTAATTTTGCCTCGAGCGCGAGCATGGTCTTCTCGGGGGTGGAGGCAGCCACATACCCCCAGCGGTTGGTCACACGGTGGACGTGGATGTCCACGCTGATGAACGGCTCCCCACAGGCGATGCCCAGGACCAGGTGCGCACACTTGGGCCCCACGCCGGAAAAGGATTGAAGTACTTCCGGATCACAGGGAAGCTCCCCATTGAAGTCGTCGACGGTACGCCGCGCCAGCTCCAGGATCTGGACCGCCTTGCGCTCGTGGAACGTGGACTGGCCGATCAGGGCGTCGATCTCCTCCGCCGATAGTTGACTCATCTGCTCCGGCGTCCGCGCTTTCTCAAACAGCCGCCGGGACATGGGGATCGTCACCTCATCGTAGGTTCGAATCGAGATCATGCAGGCCACCAGCTGCTCGAACGGGGAATTGAACCCGTCCTCGGCCAGCTCGAACATCGCCGCTTTTTTATACGGACGTATGGCTTTGTCGATCAGCTTCGCCGCCCGGCGGATGTCAAAGGTTTTTTTTGCCATACCGATAAGGAACTCCATTTAATAGTATACAACGTTCAAAAGCCAAATGCGCACGCCAAAGGAACAACGCAGGAGACTAGGCTGCCTCCTCTACTCCTGCAGCCGGCCGCACGGAACGGTTCACTAACCACACGCCCAGGAGAATAGTGATCCCTCCGACCAGCGTGGCGATCAAGATCGGCTCCCGCAAAACCAGAGCGGCAACGATCACGGTAATAATAGGCTCCAGATTAAGGAAGGCTCCGGTCTGCGCCACAGGAAGCACTTGCAATGCATCGTACCAATAGATATAGGCAACACCTGAGCAGAAGATGCCAAGAAATAGAATAGCCGGCCACCCATCCAGCGGGATGGAGGGAATTTCGAGAATTCCCGGGCCTGCGAAAAAGAGGACTGATGAAAACAGCCATCCAAAACTCATGACATAAAACATCATCAGGGTCGAGGAATGCTTTTTGAGGCCGGATCGGGAAAGAGTTGAAAAGACAGCCCAATTAACCGCACTGATCATGACCAGGAGGTCGCCGGGTGCTCCGAATTGCCCCTCTACTAAGGATTCCAGGTTGCCGCCCGTCACTACCAGTAATACCCCAAAAGCTGCCAGGAGAATCCCCGCCACCTGGTACCCCGCTAACACTTCACGCAGCAAGAAAAAACCCAGCAGGGCCATGAAAATTGGTGTACTTGCAACGATCCAGCCCGTTGTGCTGGCCTGGGATGTCATCAGCCCTGTGGATTGAAGCCATTGGTGGAACGTAATGCCAAGAAATCCCAAGAGGGCGAAATACCCCCAGTCCCTTCCCTTGGGCAGGGTAAATTGTCCGCTGAGCCAGACGGTCAGGCCCAGGATGAGCAGTCCCATGGCAAAACGCATCCAGACAACCGTGACAGGGGAAACATATTGAAGGGACACTTTTGTAGCTACAAAAGAGGCACCCCAGACAGTTACGGCAAAAAGGGATTTGATGATCGCTTTTATTTTCATTTTGGTGTGGGTATCCTACAGAGACAGAAGGATTTGAAATTCTATCACGCACCGGGAGGAGGATAACCGATCTCTCGTCCCTGCCCGAACTACAGGGAAGGCAAAAAATACGTAGGTTTACATATTTTCCTTTTCACAGACTGGTATGAAAATATAACCCGGAAATGATTTCCCGGCCTCCGCCTGCGATGGTGCTCATCCATACATCAGTTTATACAGTTGCTTCATGCTACACGATCGAGAACACATCATGCCTTTTCCAACCACCACCGACCGCCCGGCTTACAGTGAGAGTCTGAACATTGCAGCCAGCTTTCACTTTTTGTCTCAAAAGAACGATCGATTTGTCCCAAATATCCTCGTCGTCGATGACAATCCTGAGATTGCCTATTTCCTGGTGAAGAAACTACTCCCCAGTTTCGGCTGCAAAACTCTGCATGCACAGACCGGCATGGAAGGGCTGGAGATGATTCGGAAAACCCAGCCTGATATCGTTCTGCTGGACTTGCAGTTGCCCGACATGGACGGCCTGGATGTACTGCGCAGGCTGGCAACGGAAAGCCGTACCGTTCCCTCATTATTGATGACCGCACATGGTTCCGAACAGGTTGCAGTGGATGCCTTCAGGCTGGGAGTACAGGATTACCTTTCCAAACCGGTTGATCACGAACTACTAAGACAGGCCATTACTCGAATCCTCAGCCAGAGAAACCTCCAGCACGAAAAGGCAAAGCTCACATCCCAGCTGGAGGAACAGGTTGCCTGGCTGACCACCCTTGCACGAGTTGGGCAGAGTCTCACCTCGACATTGGACCTGGACGAAGTCCTGCGCAGGATCGTGGAAGCAGGCGTCTATCTAACAAAAGCCAATGAAGGATTCCTGGCGTTGATCGATGAGGCGAGCGGCCAGCTGTACATGCGTTCCTCCAAGAATATTGAAGAATATCGTTCCCGGACCATGCAGTTACTGGTCACAGACACCACAATCGGCCAGGTGGTAAAAACGGGAAAGCCTCTTCGCCTTTCCGCGCGAGAAGACAATACCCCTCTAAAGGTCAGCACCGGCTTCCTGGTCGCCAGCCTGCTTCATGTCCCCATCCTATCCCGTGGAAAAACGCTTGGGGTTCTCTCCGTTAATCATCGACAGAATCCTAATCACTTCGTGGCCAAAGATGAAGCGATGATGATCTCGCTGGCAGATTTTGCCGCCATTGCAATCGAAAATGCAAACCTGTACGAACAGTCGCGCCGGGAGGTTGCCGAGCGCATCAAAGCCGAGGCTGCCTTGCGCGAAAGCGATGAACGTTATTCGCTGGCTGTCAAAGGTACCAATGATGGCATCTGGGACTGGAACCTCACCACCCAGGAGGTCTACTATTCCCCGCGCTGGAAAGCCATCCTGGGATATGCGGATGAAGAGCTGGGCAATAGTCCAAAGGAATGGCTCGGCCGTGTCCATCCCGAGGATCGCAAATACTTGGAAACAGCCATCTCCACCTACATACAGAGCAATGAACCTCACTTTGAACATGAACACCGAATCTTGCATAAGAATGGCACATATTGCTGGGTCCTCACGCAAGGATTTGCAGTCCGGGACGCAGACGGAAAGCGGATCCGGATGGCTGGATCGCAATCCGATATAACCGACCGAAAACTGGCTGAGGGTCGTCTGATCCATAACGCCTTCCACGATACTTTGACAAGCCTGCCAAACCGGGCGTTACTTCTAGACCGTCTAAACCGGGCTATTTTGCGCAGGAAGCGCTCGGATACAAAAACCTTCAGCATCCTTTATCTGGATCTCGACCATTTCAAGAATATCAATGACAGCCTTGGACACGCGACCGGCGACCGGCTCCTGGTGATCGTCGCAGATATCCTCAAGGCAAGTGTTCGCGCCATGGACACGGTAGCACGCTTTGGCGGGGATGAGTTCATTCTCCTGCTGGAGGAGTCTGGCATGGAAGATGCCTACGACATTGCCCAGCGCATCCTGAAAAGTCTTTCGACCCCGAAAGTGATCGACGGCCATGAAATTTACCTCACTGCCAGCATCGGCATCATTTCATCCGACATGGAGTACAACGATCCTGAGCAGCTGCTGCGTGATGCCGATATAGCCATGTATTCGGCAAAATCCCGTGGAAGAGCCCGGTATGAATTGTTCCACCTGGAAATGAGGAATAGCTTTCTCGAGCAGCTATCCCTGGAATATGATTTGCGGCACGCCATCCGAAACAACGAATTGTGTCTGCTTTATCAGCCTATCATCTCGCTGGAAAACAATACGCTCTTTGGTTTTGAGGCGCTTGTCCGCTGGAAGCATCCCATCAATGGTTTTCTTTCGCCCAAGGATTTTCTGTCCATGGCGGAAAATACAGGCCTGGTGCTGACGATCGACCATTGGGCATTGCAAACCGCGGCAAGCCAGTTCAGCGAGTGGCTGAAGATGTTTCCGGTGAATCCTCAGCTCTCTATAAATGTCAATCTTTCGGCAAAATATCTCCGCCATCGCAATCTCGTTGAGGAAGTCAACCAGATCCTCAAACAGACCGGGCTGATCGGTGGACGGTTGAAACTGGAAGTTACCGAAAGTGCGATCATGGAAAATAATAAACATATTATGTCGACTCTGGAAAGCCTGCATGCTATGGGCGTGGACATCCACATCGACGATTTCGGCACCGGATATTCCTCCCTTGCCTATCTGCACCAGTTCCAGGTTCAGGCGCTGAAAATTGACAGATCATTCATCAGCAACTCACAGGAAGGAGATCACAAGCCCGAACTCATCCGAACCATGCTGCATCTTGCCAGCGACCTCGGACTCAAAGCCATCGCGGAAGGCATCGAAAACAAGGAACAGCTACAACAGCTCAAGAAAGCTGGGTGCAAATTTGGGCAGGGCTTCCTGTTTTCAAAACCTTTGGATACAAGGGCTGTCAGCTCGTTATTTAGCAGAATTATGGCGGGTGAAAATCCCTTTGCGGCTCTTGAGGAAGTTGCATAGAAGTTCCTTAATGGGCTACGTAGATACATCTAACAGGTTGACATCATGGACTTATCGCCCAGGAAAGCAAGCTCCAATCCGGATGGAAATATCCAGCCTGTAACGCGGACCTCACCTCGTGCATCCCGCCTGACTCAATGGAGACTCAGCCTGTCTGGCTGGTTCCGTCGCAGGCTCAGCCTGCCCTCTCTCCTGAGCAAGTTGACCGTTCCATATGCCCTGCTGACCCTGGTCTTGACGGCCATCAGCATTTTCGTTCTCACCCGCCTGGTGACCTCTTCCATCCGGGAACGCTTCATGAACCAGCTCTATGAAGCGGGACGGGTTGCTTCAGATGGAATAGTGCTTCAAGAGGCGAAACACCTGGAAGACATGCGGATCATGTCCTATACGATAGGGGTGGCCGAGGCCCTCATTCAAAAGGATGTTGAAAAACTCGAAACCCTCCTGCTCCCCATCGTCCTGAACAATCGGGTGCAGATTCTATCGCTTATCGATCTGGAAGGCGTTGAACTCCTGACGCTTACCCTCGACCAAAAATCAGGGCAATACACACGCACCGGTGGAGGGGATTTTTCCACCTATCCGGAAGTTGAAAAAATCCTCCAGGGTATCGTGGATCAAGAAGGAGATAAATACGCTGGGTTGTGGCAAACCCCGGAAGGAATGGCCCTCATGACTGCTTCGCCAGTACTCCATTCAAATGGACAACTCGTCGGGGTTCTCGTGGTAGGGACCGACCTAGACAGTCTCACATCCGATCTCAAGGCGCGCGCTTTGGCCGATATCATTCTTTTGGATAGGGAAGGAAACCGCCTTGCCACCACCCTGGCACCGGATCAAAACGGCTATGAAGCCTTGGACGAATCAGCCCGGCTGCAGGCCGCCCATCCTTCCAGCCAATTGCATCTGCTTAGCTTATACCGCCGCGGCTACCAGATGGTGTATGCACCGCTGATTCTACGCAACGAAAAGGTCGGGTGGCTTGGGGTGCTCCTGCCGGATCAATTTGTGGTTTCGACAGAGGCGACCAGCCGAACCAGCCTGAGTCTAATGTTTACCTTCGGAACACTTATGATCCTCTTGGTCGGCCGACTGCTGGCGATCAATATCTCCCGTCCTATCCTCTGGCTGAAGAAGATGGCGGAAGATGTAGCAAAGGGGAACTTCCAGCAGACGATCCAGTTCCAACGCTCAGATGAAGTTGGAGAACTTGCCAACTCGTTCAATCTAATGACGCTGCAGTTGCACGAGCGAACGGATGAAGCGAATCGATTACTGGAGGAGAGCATTCAACGGAATCAGGAACTGGCTGAGATCAATACTCGATTAAGAGATATGCAAATGCAGCTCGTCCGTTCGGAAAAACTGGCGGCCATAGGCCAGCTGACCGCAGGCATTGTTCACGATGTAAAAAATCCACTGGCGGCAATCCAGGGAATGACGGACATCCTGCGCAACGATTCGAGCCTATCAGGGGAAGCCAGACAGGATATAGGCATTATCCATACGAGTGCAATAAAAGCGACCAAGATCGTTACCGACCTGCTTAAGTTTGCCCGCCAGACACCTCCCCAGTTAAAGTCGCAAGACCTTCGAGAAACGGTCTACGCCTCGCTTTACTTGAATCGGTATATCATCCGTAAAGCCAATGTGAAGCTCATTGTGGATATTGCGGATCAACCTTTCATTGCCCTGTATGATGCCGTCCAACTGGAGCAGGTGTTTATAAACCTGATCCAGAATGCTGTGCAAGCCATGCCTCACGGGGGATACCTCAAAGTAATTCTGTCAAAGGAAAATTCCTGCGCAAGACTGGTATTTATCGATACCGGTGGTGGCATCCCTCCTGACAATTTGAAACGCATTTTCGATCCTTTTTACACCACCAAAGTTAATGGAACGGGGTTGGGCCTTTCCACCAGCTATGGAATCATAACATCGCACCATGGGGAGATCCAGGTTCAAAGCGAGGTAGGCAGGGGCACCCGCTTCACAATTCACCTCCCGCTCGGAACAACTGCGTCCTCCTACCCTACGGATTCAAATCGGGAGGGCTGTGGATGACCCGAAACATTTGGATGCGCAGAAGTACAAAACCGGCAATGATGGTTTCCGGGAAGTTTTCCGCTAATCTAGAAAATGAGCCTGGTTCTGATAATGGCAAATGGACACTCATCCCCTGGCTGGTTGGCGCAATCGTCATTTTTGGATTGCTATACAGTATCAGCCACATCGCTCTTCTCTCGCTGCCAAAACACGAGGGGATGAATATGATGTCCCAACTGGCTGCCGATTACCATATCTGGGAAAACCTTGCATTCCAGCCCGTGGACCCTGCGATCATTGAGGAGATACAACTGGAACGAGATCTCCCCGGGCAAGTGGTCATCGTTGATCCAAGCTGGCCGACGCCGGTTGTATCCCTTCCCTCCCTGTCAACAACTCACATGGGAAATAACTCCACGCCTCAAGGAACTCCTGATCAAGCTCCTATCGACCCAACCGAAACACCGCCATCCTCGACCTTGACACCGATACCAACGGATACCGTTTTGCACCCCACATCCACGGAAACACCACAAGTCTCCCTGCCCAGACCAACCAAGACGCGCAAGCCTCACAAAACACCTAAACCCCCCAAGCCTGGAAAGACTCCCTGATGTTGACCGGGATTGGCATCTACCTTAAGAACATGGCCTCAGCGAGTCCAAAGCAGAATATTTTCAGCAGAAGAGATGACAATGTTCGCAAAAAAACTTAACTCCATGTAAAAAAATTGGGAGTATAATGAAATCACTATATTCCCACGAAACGGAGGAAAGTATCATGGCTAGTGTAACGTACCAAAACGTCTACAAGAAATATGGAGACGTGACCGCTGTCAACAATCTGAACATCGAAGTCGGCGACAAGGAATTTCTCGTGCTCGTAGGTCCCTCAGGCTGTGGCAAGACGACCGCTCTGCGCTGCCTGGCCGGACTCGAGGAGATCACCAGCGGGGAAATCAAGATCGCGGACCGCGTGGTCAACGATGTCGCCCCGAAGGACCGTGACATTGCCATGGTCTTTCAATCCTATGCACTCTATCCCCATCTGTCTGTGTATGACAACATGGCATTCGGCCTCAAGCTCCGTAAAGTGCCGAAGGACGAGATCAAGCGCCGCGTGAACGAAGCGGCTGACATTCTCGGCATCCGTGACCTGCTCGACCGCAAGCCCCGCCAGCTCTCCGGCGGCCAGCGCCAGCGTGTTGCTGTAGGGCGCGCCATCGTCCGCGAGCCGAAAGTCTTCCTCTTCGACGAGCCGCTCTCGAACCTGGATGCCAAGCTGCGTGTTGCCATGCGGGCCGAGATCAGCAAGCTGCACCAGCGCCTGGCGACAACGTTCATCTACGTGACCCATGACCAGATCGAAGCCATGACCATGGCCACCCGCATCGCGGTCATCAACAAGGGCATCCTGCAGCAGCTCGATACCCCGCAGAACCTGTATGATCGCCCGAACAATCTGTTTGTGGCAGGGTTCATCGGCTCTCCCGCCATGAACTTCTTCCCCGGCAAGCTCCGCAAGGATAACGGCAAGCTGATTGTTGATACGGGTGATTTCAGCGTAGCGATCCCCTCCAAATTCTCCAAACCCTACGAAGGGCATGCGGGCAAGGACATTATCTTTGGCATCCGTCCCGAGAACATTCACGATGCGGACTTCGTCCCACCGAACATCGACTCTGAGAAGGTTGCCGTGAAGGTGGACGTTACCGAGCTGATGGGGAATGAGATCTTCCTCTACCTGGTGAGCGGGAAGAATACCTTCGTCTCCCGCGTCGACCCGCGCTCACAGCTGCGCGTGGGCCAGCAGGCAGATGTGGCATTCGATATGGACGCCATCCATATCTTCGATGCAGCCACCGAAGAAGCCATCCGCTAGTCTTATACCCTTCAATCCTTCAGGCTGGTCCATGGACCAGCCTGAATTTTTTAACTCAGAATAATTTACTAAACGACTTTGTTAAAACTATTGATAATCTACTGATTTGTGCTACACTTACACTCACTCTCCAACCGACTTTTCTCATGTAAGGGTAAACGTGTCCGCTTTCTACTGGCTTCCTACAAACCACAATGTTAGGAACTTTAACAAACACGCAGCCGTGGATCTGATTCGTTTTGCCAGTAAAGGACTGTCGCGCACCGATATTGCGGAGGAGATGGGGCTAACCAGGGCCGCAGTCACCGTCATCGTAAATGACCTGATCACAGGTGGAATTATCATCGAAACAGAAAGCCGCACCACGTCCAGTGGACGGCCGCCTGTTGTGCTTGAAATTAACCCAAATCACGGCCTGGTCGCGGCGATCGACATGGGGGCGATGCATCTGAGCGCGGCCCTGGGGGATTTCTCTGCCCGCATCCTTGAAGAGATCGAAATCCCATTTTGTATTTCTGATGGACCCGAAAAATGCCTCGAGGAGGCAGATCGCGTCTTGCGTGAGCTTCTCGCGAAACGGGGTTTATCGCCTGCTGACCTCTCGGGAATTGGTGTAGGCGTCCCGGGGCCGGTCATTGCCGATCTCGGCACGGTCATGGCGCCGCCGATCATGCCCGGCTGGGACCGCTTCCCCATCCGTTCCGCATTCGAAAAAAAATGGAACACGGCCACTACACTGAACAACGATGCCGAGCTGGGCGCGCTGGGTGAATGGGCGTATGGTGCAGGGCGCGGCGAAAAAAATCTGGCATTCATCAAAGTCGGAAGCGGCATTGGCGCCGGGTTGATGATCAACCACCAGATCTACGGCGGGACGACCGGGTCGGCGGGAGAGATCGGCCATTTGACGGTGGACGAAAACGGTCCGCTCTGTGCATGCGGGAACCACGGCTGTCTTGAAGCCTTTGCAGGCGGCCATGCGATCGCCTTCCAGGCACGGAAACTGGTGACATCCGGCAAACGGACCCTGCTCTCGGAAAAGCAGATCGACTCGCTTTCTGCCCATGATGTGGCCGAAGCCGCCCGTCGCGGCGACCTGGCGGCGCAGGAAATCCTGAAGCGCTCAGGGACGTACATCGGTATTGCCATCGCCGGGCTGATCAATCTGTTCAACCCGAGCACCGTGATCATCGGCGGCGGAGTGGCACAGGTCGGTGACCTGCTGACAGGACCTATCCGCCAGGCCGTGCGCGAGCGATCCCTGCGGGCTTCGGAGCACGGAGTCAAGATCACGACTGCCATGCTTGGACGGCGATCGTCCCTGATCGGGGCCCTGGTGCAGGCCATCAACATCGCCATCCATGAGACCATCGAGCGCCGAACCCCGGGTTCAAGGAACCAGCCAGTAGAGATCGACCATGCTACTCAATTCAATACCGTAAAGGAGGTGATTGCGAGCAAGGAGTAAAGTACATATAATGAAAGATGCCGAAACAAATCAAACAATCCATATTATCCGATTAGGAGAAGAGAACCATGAAACTCAAACTTAGCATGCTTCTCGGTTTGCTGATGATCGCCAGCCTCGTGCTCACCGCATGCGGCGGCGCTGCGCCAACCGAAGCACCCGCCACGGAGGCTCCTGCCACCGAGGCTCCGACCGAAGCGCCCGCCACGGAAGCTCCGACCGAGGCCCCGGCGGCTGAACCCGCCGGCACACTGCGCATCTGGGCCGACGACACCCGCGCCCCGATCCTCCAGGACCTGGCCGATGAAGTCCTCGCCGCTTACAACCTCGAGCTCGTCGTTGAGCTGAAGTCTGCCATCCGTGATGATTTCCAGGTGGCCGCCCCGCTGGGCGAAGGTCCCGATATCATCGTGATCGCTCACGACCAGGCGGGTACACTGGTCTCCAACGGCCTGCTTGCGCCGGTAGACCTGGGTGACAAGGCTGACGATTTCTCCCCCTCAGCCCTGGAAGCCTGCACCTTCGACGGCGTTCTGTACTGCATGCCGTACGCCACCGAAAACCTGGCGTTCTTCTACAATACCGATCTGGTAGAAACTCCTCCCACCACCTGGGAAGAAGTTGTCGAGATTGGCGAAGCCCTCAAAGCCGAAGGCCAGGTGGACTACATCATGGCTGTTACCGGCACCACCTACGATGTCTACCCGCTCTTCACCTCCTATGGCGGCTACATCTTCGGAAAGAACGATAGCGGCGACTGGAACCCCGAAGATCTCGGTGTGGACAGCGAAGGCATGATCCAGGGTGTGCAGTGGCTGGCTGACAATGTTGCCAACGGCAACCTGCCCGCCGACTGGGACTGGGCCAACAACCATGCCCTGTTCGAAACCGGTGCGGCTCCGTTCATCATGGCCGGCCCGTGGGCGCTGGACCGCATCCGCGAATCGGGTGTGCCCTATGCCATCACGAACTTCCCGAGCGGCGGCTATCCGTTCGCCGGAACCCAGGGCTTCTTCATCAATGCCCAGAGTGAGAATGTTCTGCTCGCCCAGGCCTTCCTGAACGAATTCATCGCCACCGAAGAAGTCATGCTCCAGCTGTATGAAGTGGGTGGACGTCCGCCTGCCTATCTGCCCGCTCTCGAGCAGGTAGATGATCCCGATATTGCCGCCTTTGCTGAAGCTGGTGAGCAGGCAAATATGATGCCCGCCATCCCCGCCATGGGCTCCGTCTGGGGCGCCTGGAATGACTCGGTGGTCCTCGCCCGCGATGCGAAGCAGGATCCTGAGACCGCGATGACCGAGGCCGGTGAAAAAATCCGCGCTCTGATCGCCAACCCGCTGACCGGCATGGTCAATGTGCCCGGTTCCTACCAGGCGCAGGCCGGATGCCCCGGCGACTGGCAGCCTGAGTGTATCGTCACCCAGATGACCCAGGGTGAAGACGGCAAGTGGACCAGTGGCCCGTTCAACGTGACCGCCGGCGACTACGAAGCCAAGGTCGCCCTCGATGGCTCCTGGACCACGAACTATGGTTCGGATGGCCAGCAGGATGGCCCGAATTACACCTTCAGCCTCGCCGCTGATGGCACCGTCAGCTTCGTGTACGATCCTGAAACCAAACTGCTTGAGATCATCACAGAATAACGAGTAAACCCATAGAAGGCTGGGGCGCCCACTGGCGCCTCAGCCTTCCTTGCATCTATCGTCATTATTAATTTTTTCCGGGTGCTCCATCATCCTTCAACGAGGAGACTGATATGAACGGAACCCTAAAACAAGTCGCGGCCCCCCCATTGAAACCTATGAGGACATCCCAGGAATCGTTGATGTCGAAACTGCTTCGCATCCTGTTCCTGGCGGTGTTCGTCATCGGTGCAGTCTGGTTCATTCAGAACGCCTACAGCCAGGGGTTCGATCAACTGGCGATCGTGATGGGGGTGGTTACCGTGATGATCGTCCTGATCTTCCTCATCCCACAGGCCTATCCCTTCCGCTGGATGGCCATCGGGTTGAGCTTCCTGATCCTGTTCACGGTCTACCCGATGTTGTTCACTTTTTATGTGGCCTTCACGAACTACGGCGACGGACATCTCCTCACCAAGGAGCAGGCCATACCCCTCATCGAAAGAGCCACGTACCTGTCTGAGGAAGGCAAGTCGTATTCGTGGACCGCGTTCAAGTCCCCCGCGGGTGACTACGCTCTCTGGCTGATCGATCCGGACGGTGAAACCTTCCTGGCCAAACCCGGAGAGGAGCTTGTTCCGGGCGTTCCCGGTGAGGGTGGAGTTGGTGAGGCAGATGCGAATGGTATTCCAGCATCCATTGAGGGCTTCCAGCGTCTCAATACACTGCTCGCTGCGACCGATAAGGAACTCCCCAATATCAAGTTCGGGATCGAGGGCAGCCAAACCGTTCAGATCCGCTCTCCAAGTGAGGCGGCAGAATTGCAGATCCTCTACGACTATGACCCGGCCACCGATACGGTCGTAGACCAGTCGAACGGGGATATCTACTACAATGTGGACGGCACATTCACCACCCGCACAGGCAAGAGCATCCGGCCGGGTTTCCGGGCAGAAGTGGGTTTGAAGAATTTCAGGGACTTTGTCGTCAGCCCGGCCCTGCGCGGTCCCCTGGTTCGCATTGTTTCCTGGAATTTCATTTTCCCGACCATCAGTGTGCTGTCCACCTTTGCACTGGGGCTTGCCATTGCGATCATGTTCAATGACAAGGGATTCCCGTTCAAAAAGCTGATCCGTTCCCTGCTGCTCATCCCCTATACCATCCCCGGCCTGATCAGCATCATTATGTGGCGCGGCATGCTGAACTCGGAGTTTGGTGTTGTCAACCGCTTTTTAGAGGATTTGTTTGGCTGGGCGCCGCGCTGGACGACGGAGGCGTTCTGGGCGCAGGCCGCCATCCTGCTGGTCAACCTGTGGCTGGGGTACCCGTACTTCATGCTGGTCACCAGCGGCGCGCTGCAGTCCATTCCTTCCGATATTTATGAGGCGGCAACCATCGATGGGGCGACCGGCTGGCAGGCATTCAGGAGCATTACCCTGCCGCTGCTGCTGGTCGCTGTCGGACCATTGCTGATCGCCTCCTACGTGTACAACTTCAACAACTTCAACCTGATCTATCTCTTTATTTCAGGAGGGCCGCCCATTGCCGGGGCAACCACCCAGGCAGGGCATACCGATATCCTGCTCAGCTATGTATACAAGCTCGCTTTTGAAAGCAGTGGACGCGGTGTGCAGTACGGCCTGGCCTCCGCGATCTCCATCATCGTTTTCCTGATCGTCGGAGCGATCACCCTGCTCCAGTACCGCTTCACCAACATGTGGGAGGAGGTAAGTGAAAATGTCTAGTATGGCTCGGTCCTACCAGGATCTACGCTCTTCTCAGAAGTTTCAGAAGCGGCTCAGCACCGGCATCCGGTTGATCGTCGCGCTGCTTCTGATCATGTTCGCGATCTTCCCGGTGCTGTGGATCATCTCTGCTTCCTTCAGCGGCGCCCAGTCCCTGTCCACGCAGACACTGATCCCGGCCCGGCCCAGCACGGTCAATTATGAGCGCTTGTTCGGACTGGATCCTACGTACCGCTTCGGTGACCTGGTGTATCAAAAGTGGATCTTCAACTCGGTCAAGGTTGCCTCTATTTCCACCGTCCTCAGCCTTGCGATCACCACCATGGCCGCCTATGCCTTCTCGCGCATGCGCTTTGCCGGCCGCGTGACTATGCTCAAAGCCATCCTGCTCATCCAGGTCTTCCCCAACCTGCTGGCCCTGGTGGCCATCTATGTGTTGATCTTCCAGACGGGCCAGATCATTCCGCAGCTGGGACTCAACACCCATGCCGGCCTGATCATGGTCTATCTGGGCGGCTCGATGGGCATTAACATCTGGCTGATGAAGGGCTTTCTGGATACGATCCCACGCGCCATCGACGAATCGGGCATGGTGGACGGCGCCAGCCACTGGCAAATCTTCTACCATCTATTATTACCGCTGCTGCGCCCGATCCTGGTGGTCATCGGCATCCTGTCGTTCATTGGTACCTACGGTGACTTCGTGCTCGCCCGCGTCCTGCTCAACGATGTGAACAAGTACACCCTGATGGTCGGTCTGCAGATCTTTACAGCCGGTCAGTTCGACCAGAAGTGGGGTGTCTTTGCCGCAGGTGCGCTGCTGGGTGCTCTGCCCATCATGGCGATCTACCTGATCCTGCAGGACCAGATCGTAGGCGGACTCACAGCAGGTGCTGTGAAGGGATAAGATGCAGTATTCGACCCCTGGCAGGGTCTGTTAACGATCAGGGATAGCCCTGTTCCCCGGACAGGGCTATCTTTATTATTCCCAACGAAAACTGGAAATTCGCTCACCCCCCGATGAAAAAGTTCTTACTACTTTTCCTGGTCTTAGCCCTCACATTTCTGTCAGGCTGTTCATCTCCCGCGACTCCGGCCACTACACAGACAGCAGTACCGGCATTCACACCGGTCCCTGAAGGCACGGACGGGTTCCCCTGGTGGAACGACGCGGTCTTCTATGAGATCTTCGTCCGCTCCTTCCGCGACAGCGATGGGGACGGCATCGGCGACTTCAATGGCATCATCGAAAAACTCGATTATCTTCAGGACCTGGGGGTCAAAGGCGTCTGGCTGATGCCCATCAACCCTTCTCCTTCGTACCACGGCTACGATGTGACCGATTACTACGCGGTCCATCCTGATTACGGCAGCATGGAGGATTTCAAGCGCCTGCTCGACGAAGCGCACAAGCGCGATATCAAGATCATCATGGACCTGGTTCTCAACCACACCTCGGCCCAGCATCCCTGGTTCAAGTCGGCGCTGGCGCCGGGCAGTGAACACCGCGAGTGGTACGTCTGGAGCGAAACGGATCCTGGTTATCTCGGTCCCTGGGGGGCGCAGGCCTGGCATCGCGCCAGTAATGGACAGTA
>DASUOS010000377.1:0-3499 GCA_036276515.1 Anaerolineales bacterium
GCAGCTTATACCAGCTATGGACGATATCCATACGGTCGTGGAAGAACATGTGCTGGATGCGGTCGAGGTCGTCGAAGATGCTGGCCAGCACGCCCTCGCGGAAATTGGCCATCAGGTGGCCCAGGATGCGGATGCGCTGATCGAAGATCATGGCACACAACCGGATGAACTGGTCATCGCTGATGCAGTCTTCCTCCAGGGCGGTCGTATCCTGCGGCCAGCCCAGGGTCAGGTACGGGCCAACGTCCTTCCACAGTTTTTTCGAGAAGGAATTGGAGGTGGCATACTGCCAGGTCGAATGCAGCGGGTGGATCTGCAGCGGCAGGACGTACAAACGGACAGCATCCTGCACATGGGTGAGGATCAGGCGCGTGATGGCATGCGCGCTGAACAGCATCCCGGCCTTGAAGCGCAGCTCGACGATATCGCTCCATTCCCCCAGCTTGAGCTCGACCTGCCTGTCGCCCACGCTGACCTTCGCCGTCGAGCCGTCGATCACGTCCAGGGTGACCGGCAGGCTGATCGTGCGCGGACCATCCCTGCCCGGGGTTTGCGGGCCGGGAAGATCGGCCTTGTAGCGGTCCTTTCCCTCGGAGACCAGGCGGACGACCATCGTCTTTTTCTTTGTTTCCTCTTCGCTGGTGAAGAGGGTGCCCACACCCAGCTGGCCGCGGATATCGGGCGTGCCGAGTCCGGGTAAGGTCATGACCGGCAGCCCAGGCCGGGCCGGGAACATCGCAGGCCACCATAGTGCCGTTGCCGGGTAGCCCATCTCAGCGGCTTCTTCGAAGAACGTCCGCGCCGTATAGGGCGGCACGAACTGCTCGCCCAGCGCGCCCTTACGCGTCGGCAGGATGGACACATAGGGGACATAGGTGGCAGGATCGCGGTGCACGAAATCGAAGATCCCATGACCGCCCGGGTCGCTGCCCGTGGCGATGCTGGTCCATGAGACTTCTGTCTGCGGCGGGGAACAGACCTCCAGTTGTGCGTAGCCCCCGTGCCTGGTGAGCTTCTCGAAGTTCGGCAGCTCGTTGCGTCCCGCCAGCTCTTCGAAGATCTTTGGATCGAACGAGTCAAACCCCAGGATGAGCGTTTTCATGAAGGGGCATCCTGTTAATCGTTGCCCTCCTCCTCTTCACGGTGATTGCGGCGCAGCCGCGCAAACCACTGGCGGATTTGCCGGGAGAACCCCAGCAGCAGGGCCGAGAACACTCCCAAGATGCCTGCCAGCGCCTGAAAGAGAACTCCTCCGGTATTGGGATCGATATACATGCCAACTCCTTTCCTGGATGAGACGAAACTTAATAACTCACCTTACGCACAGAGCAGGAATCTGAACCGCGAAGGCGCGAAGATCGCCAGGCTTCTTCTCCCTTCGCGAAGAATAAAGATTTCTTTGTGTTCTTCGCGTCTTCGCGGTAAAAAACGGCGGCACGGCGTAACATCAGTTAATGACGTCCCTCAATGGGAAGTACGACCCTGCAGTCGTGCCTGTTACGACGATGGGGTTCGCTGCGCTGCTCGGTTGTGATGGTAGTACGGTGGGGATAGACGCTGCCGGGTATTCGTCGAACATTATGCCTCAAAGCCCCCGCCACCGCAACAAAACCGCCTCCACCATAGGGGCTACTTCCGGGTTATCCTTCTACTCATCCTTCGAGCTGTCATCCTGAGGAGCGATCCAACGCGACGAAGGATCTCTTTAATTCGAATAGAGATGCTTCGGCAAACTGCGCCTCACACCGTCCCGGCGTCCTTCGGGAGCATGACAGGCTATCATTACCTCCTTGCTCATTTCCCCTCTTCCCAATAGAATCGTTCCATGCCCAACGATGACGTCACGCCCAGCAGACAGCAATACCTCGATATCAAAAAAGAACATCCCAATACCATCCTCTTTTTCCGGCTGGGGGATTTTTACGAAACCTTCGACGAAGACGCAGAGATCACAGCCCGCGAGCTCGATATCGTCCTGACCTCCCGCCCGGTGGGCAAAGGCGTGCGCGTCCCGCTGGCGGGCATCCCCTATCACGCCGTCGAGAACTACCTGGCGCGCCTGATCGAGAAGGGCTATCACGTGGCCATCTGCGAGCAGGTCGGCGAAACGCCGGTCAAGGGGCTGTTCCCGCGCAAGGTGGTGCGCGTCGTCACGCCCGGGACGGTGACCGAACCGGGACTGCTGCCCGGCGACTCGAACAATTATCTCGCCTCGATCCTCATGGACGAGAAGGCCGCGGCCATCGCCTATGCCGATATCACCACTGGCGAGTTCGCCGTCACCGAGCTGCCGCTCGAAGCCCTGCGCGCCGAGCTGACAAGACTGCACCCGGCCGAGATCCTCGTCCCGGATCACCAGACGCTCAACGACGGCCTGCAATCTCACCAGACGCCCTATCCCGCCTGGCGCTTCGAGCCTGGCAAATGTACCGAGACCCTGCTGGCCCACTTCAACACCTCCACACTAGATGGCTTCGGCCTGAGACATCACAGCCTCTCCGTGCGTGCCGCCGGGGCAATCCTGCAGTATCTGCGTGAGACCCAGCCCGATTCCCTGACCCTGCTGACCGGCCTGCGTTCCTACAGCATCGACGAGTTCATGACCCTGGATGCCGCCACGCGCCGCAACCTGGAGCTGGATGTGACCCTTCGATCCAGCTCAGGGCAAGCCTTGCATGGCGAACGAAAGGGCTCATTACTTGGCACAATCGACCTGACCGTCACGCCGATGGGCCGGCGCTTGATCCACCAGTGGGTCAACCAGCCCCTGCTGAGTGTGGAGCGCATCGAGCGCCGCCAGAACGGCGTGCAAACCTTCTTCGACGACGGGATGAAACGCCTTGGCCTGCGCGCCGAGCTCAAACCGCTGGCCGACCTGGAGCGGCTGGTCAACCGTGTGCTCTCCGGCCAGGCCCAGCCGCGCGACCTCAACGCCATGAAAGACACTCTTTCGCGAATACCGGCTATCCGATCGGCGTTCGGTGAGAAGATGCAGGGCGATCCGCAGCTTCCCAGGCTGGAACCGCTCGAGGAAGAGCTGTCCCTCCTGCAGAATGCCATCGACGACGATGCGCCCGCCACGCTGCAGAACACCGGGGTGATCCGCCGCGGCTACTCACAGGAGCTGGACTCGGTCATCGAAGCCTCCAAACATGCCCGGGACTGGATCGCCAGCCTCGAGTCGGTCGAGCGCCAGCGCACCGGGCTGAAGACCCTCAAGGTGGGCTACAACAAGGTCTTTGGCTATTACATCGAGATCTCGCGCGGCGCAGCCGAGAAGGCGCCCGGGAACTACATCCGTAAGCAGACCCTGGTCAATGCCGAGCGATTCATTACCCCGGAGATGAAGGAATACGAAACGCTCGTCCTGAACGCCGAGGACCGCATCCGCGAGATCGAGCTGCGGTTGTTCAAGGAAGTGTGCGCGACCCTGGGCAGATCGGCCTACAAGCTGCTCAAGGCGGCGCGAGCCCTGGCCCAGCTCGACGTGCTGTCCGCG
>DASUOS010000378.1:0-11742 GCA_036276515.1 Anaerolineales bacterium
GAACATTGTGGATGTGGAGCAGGATCCGCAAACGTATGTTCCGCCGGCGCTGACGATCGAGAAGGTGGAGTTGGTTTACTACGTTCCCGATCCAACCTATGCCAGCCAGGCCTCAAATCCAGGTCCGCATTATATCCAGCCTGCCTGGCGCTTTTACGGGCACTACGCAGACGGCAGCCAGGTATCCTTCCTCGTCCAGGCGCTCAAACAGGAGTTTCTACTCCCCGAACTTGAGCCGTATACCGGACCCGGTTAAATCAAAAAGTACCGCCATTGGGAGATGGCGGTACTTTTTTAACTGTATAATACGGGCATGATCATTACCTATCACCGGCCCAAAACCCTCGACGAAGCCCTCACTCTTCTGAAACAACCGAACCGCATACCCCTGGGAGGCGGAACGCTGCTTTCCAAACCAACAGGTGATCCCGTGGAAGTCGTGGACCTGCAGTCTCTCGGTCTGGATTCCATCACGAAAAACGGGAACCATCTCCAGGTTGGTGCTACTGTCACACTTCAGCAATTGCTTGAATATGAACATTGCCCCAAGGCACTGAAGGCTGCTATCAAGCTCGAAGCGCCTCTCAACCTGCGTAATGCTGCCACTGTGGCCGGGACGCTGGTCTCCTGCGATGGACGTTCACCGTTCGCAACCGTCATGCTGGCATTGGATACAAAACTCGATATTCGAACGTCAGAAGACGACTCTCGGGTTTCGAGTATCGGTGAATTTCTCCCGCTTCGTCCACAAGGGTTGATCACCTCTATTACCCTGCCTCTCAATGTCAGGCTTGCCTTTGATTATGTGTCCCGCACCCCGGCCGATAAGCCGATCGTCTGCGCTGCACTTGCCCAGTGGAACTCGGGCCGAACCCGGCTGGCTCTGGGCGGCATTGGGAAAAATCCATTGCTGGCCATGGACGGGACGGAAGCGGACGGCGCGGAGGCCGCGGCCCGAAATGCCTTCCACGAAGCAGCGGATGAATATGCGAGTGCAGAATATCGCATGGACGTGGCTGCCACCCTGGCAAAGAGATGCCTCGAGCGCCTTTGAGATCTCATTCGAACGCATAGTGATCTAGCGGCCAGGACCCATATCTTGTAAGAGGGAAGAACCTTCCTCGTGACACCCCTTCCGTTCAATCAAATCCTGCACGGCAACTGTATCGAAGTTCTCAAAACCCTGCCTGACAGCTCGGTGGATTTGATCTTCGCCGACCCCCCGTACAACCTCCAGCTGCGCAACGATCTCTACCGCCCGAACATGACCAAGGTCCATGCGGTGAACGATGGCTGGGATAAGTTTCATGGGTTTCGTGAATATGATGCCTTTACAAAGGATTGGCTATCCGCATGCTGGCGGGTGTTGAAAGATACGGGCACCCTCTGGGTCATCGGGTCCTATCACAACATTTACCGTGTTGGCGCCATTCTGCAGGATCTCGGATTCTGGATCTTGAACGATGTGACCTGGATTAAAAGCAATCCCATGCCCAACTTCCGGGGAGTGCGCTTTACCAACGCCCACGAGACCCTGATCTGGGCTCAGAAGAAAAAGGGTGCGAAGTACACCTTCAATCACAAGTCCATGAAGGCCCTGAATGAGGACCTACAGATGCGCTCTGACTGGAACATTCCCCTGGCGACCGGCAGGCAGCGCATCAAATCGAACGGGACAAAAGCCCATTCCACCCAAAAGCCTGAAGCCCTGCTGTACCGGGTGATTCTGGCCTCCTCCGCTCCCGGTGATGTGGTGCTGGATCCGTTTTTCGGAAGCGGGACGACCGGCGCGGTGGCAAAAAAGCTGGGACGTATGTGGATCGGGATCGAGCGCGATAAAAAATACATCAACATTGCCCGGAAGCGGATCGATGACGCGCAGGAAGCGGATGAGGATGCCATCCTCGTCGAAAAACGGCGGCAGGACCGTGTCCCGTTTGGGGCGCTGCTCGAAAATGGACTGCTCCATCCCGGGCAGTTCCTTTATTTTGCAAGGAACGGCACGAAGGCAAAGATCCTGGCCAATGGTCACATCCGCAGCGGCAAACATACCGGCTCCATTCATGGCGTTGCCAAGGCATTAATGGGCAATGTGCCCGCCAACGGCTGGGACGTCTGGTTTTACAAGGATGAAAATGGGGACAGGATCGTGATCGACGAGTTAAGGGAAAGACTACGTGCAAATCGTTCAACGCAAGCGTTGAAACGTCTATCAAAGGAGAAACATGTCAAAGGCATTTAACCTGGTTCGAGAGGAAACCATCCCTGAGCTGAATTCCATAGCCAAGTTATACGTACACAAGCGGACAGGGGCGCGGCTGCTTTCTGTCATCAATCAGGATGATAATAAGGTCTTCAGCATCAATTTCCGTACTCCACCCAGGGATTCCACCGGCGTCCCGCACATCCTGGAACACAGTGTGCTGAACGGCTCAGAAAAGTATCCCGTCCGAGATCCATTCGTGGAATTGCTCAAGGGCTCCCTGGCCACCTTCGTCAATGCTTTCACCATGCCGGACAGGACCTGTTATCCTGTAGCCAGCCAGAATGTCCAGGATTTTTACAATTTGATCGATGTCTACATGGATGCGGTCCTTCACCCCCTGATCAGCGAGCAGACGCTAATGCAGGAAGGCTGGCATTACGAGATCAACGATCCAAGCGAGCCGCTCACCTATAAGGGTGTGGTCTTCAATGAGATGAAAGGCGCATACTCGTCGCCGGATCGTGTGCTGCAAACCCGCGTTTTTGAGTCGCTTTTTCCCAAACACATCTATGGCTTCGATGTGGGCGGTGATCCGCGCCGCATTCCTGATCTGACCTACGAGAATTTCAGGAGCTTCTGGGAGACCTATTATCACCCGTCCAATGCGTTCATTTACTTTTACGGCAACGATGACCCTGAAAAACGGCTCACGTTGATGGAAAGCTATCTCGGGACTTTTAAGAAAAAGAGGGTGAAATCGGCTGTACTGCTGGCAAAGTCATTTAGACGCCCGAAAAAAGTAGAGTTTTCCTACGATACTGGAGGCGACACAGATACCGACAAGAAACACTACCTGGTCGTCAACTGGAAACTGCCTGATGTCTCTGACCCGGTGCTCAATTACAGCCTGCAGATCCTCGGTCACGTACTGATTGGAACACCTGCATCCCCACTGCGCAAAGCCCTGCTCGATTCAGGTCTAGGCGAGGACCTGGCGGGCATCGGCATGGAAGCCGAGCTGCGCCACTTCATCTTCTCTACAGGCCTTAAAGGCACACGCAGGCGACATGCGAAAAAGATTGAGCGGCTGATCCTCGACACGCTTGAATCGCTTGTCCAGGACGGGATCGATCCGGATACCGTTGCCGCGTCTTTGAACACGATCGAGTTCCAGCTGCGCGAGAACAACACGGGCGGATACCCTGTGGGCTTGGGACTTATGCTGCGAGTGCTTCCATCCTGGATTTACAATGAGGATCCGTTCGAGCTGCTGGACTTCGAGAGCCCGCTCAACGAGATCCGGCAGCGAATAGCAGCCGACCCGCGTTACTTCGAGTCCCTGATCCAGGCTCACCTGCTGGATAACATTCACCGCACCACCCTGCGGCTCACTCCCGACCCCCAGCTGGGCCGCCGTCTCGACGAGGAGGAGAAGGCCCGTCTGGCCAGGATCCAGGAAACCCTGAGCGAGGCGCAGATGGCGGAAATGGTCGAGACCACGAAACAACTACGGCTTCGCCAGGAAACCCCTGATCCGGCCGAAGCGCTTGAAAAACTGCCTGTCCTCAAGCTTGAAGACCTGGAAAAGCAGAACAAGACCATCCCCATTGAAGAGCTTGAGATCCAAAACACAAGGGTTCTTTACCATGACCTGTTCACCAACGGGATCGTTTATCTCGACCTGGGCTTTGACCTGCACGCGCTGCCTAAGGAATTGCTCCCGCTGACCGGGGTGTTTGCCCGCGCCCTGCTCGAGACCGGGACGGCCAGCGAAGATTTCGTCAAACTCTCGCAGCATATTGGGAAGAGCACCGGCGGGATCACGAACACCGAAGTCGCCGCCACGGCGTTCGGGTCGAAGGAAACCGTAGCAAAACTGATCCTGCGCGGCAAGGCGACGGTACAGCAATCCGGCGAGTTGTTGAACATTCTCAAAGATATCCTGCTGACCGCCAGACTCGATAACCGGGAGCGCCTCAAACAGATCGTACTGGAGGAAAAAGCAGGCATCGAGGCGGGCCTGGTTCCGGGCGGGCACAGGTATGTCAATCAGCGTTTGCGTGCCCAGTTCGGCGAAGCAGGCTGGGCCAGGGACCAGCTGAGCGGGATCGGTTATCTGTTCGCCCTGCGCGAGCTGGCCATCGATATCGACAAGCGCTGGAAATCGGTTCTAAAGAGACTCGAAGCCATGCGGGAAGCGTTGATCAACCGCAGCGCGCTATTGTGCAATGTGACGGTCGATGCAACGAACTGGACAGCCTTCCAGCCGCAGCTCGAGGCCTTCCTATCGGCGCTGCCGGCAGGGAAAGGTAAGCTTGCACCGTTCGGCATTCAGCCCGAGCAAAAGAAGGAAGGCCTGGTGATTCCAGCCCAGGTCAATTACGTGGGTAAGGGTGCCAACTTGTACGACCTGGGCTATGAGTTTGACGGCTCGGCAGAGGTGATTGTTGGCTATCTGCGAATGGCCTACCTGTGGGAAAAGATTCGTGTTCAGGGCGGCGCGTATGGAGCCTTTGCTTTGCTCGATGACGCCTCAGGTGTGTTCACCTTCCTCTCGTACCGCGACCCGAATGTCTCATCGACCCTGGAAAGCTATGACAAAGCCGCGGCGTTCCTGAAGGGACTCGACTCGTCACGTCTGAGCGAGAACGAGCTGACCAAGGCGATCATCGCCGCCATCGGCGACATGGATGCCTACCAGCTCCCGGATGCCAAAGGATATACATCCATGCTGCGTTACCTGACCCAGCGCACCGACGATCTGCGGCAGAGGATCCGGGATCAGGTTCTTTCCACCAATGGCGAGGATTTCATCGCCTTCGGTGAGGTCCTGGAAAAAGTGGCGCAGTCGAACGCCGTTACGGTACTGGGCTCGCAAAGTGCCATCGAGTCTGCCAATGTCGGTTTGGAAGTAACAAAAGTTTTGTAGACCCTCTCCCTTTCAGGGAGAAGGCAGGGTGAGGGTTCTATTGCATGGAAATAAGACATCGAATACATCCTGCGATTCTCGCACGAGCACGGGAAATGCGCCATCCGCAAACACCTGCTGAAGCGATTGTTTGGCGTGTGTTGAGAAATCGACAGATTGGCTTCAATATCAGGCGGCAGCATCCGATTGATAAATTCATCATCGACTTTTATTGTGCTGAGGCCAAGTTGCTAATCGAAATCGATGGTAATTCACACTTCAATTCTGACCAGGAAGAATACGACAATGAAAGAACCAGGTATTTGGAAAAACCAGGCTGCAAAGTGATACGCTTTACAAATGATGATGTGAAAAATAATATTCAGGCCGTAGGTAATGAAATTAAACGATCTGCTGAAGCCAGGATCGAAAGCTTGAAAAATAAACCGATCCATTAACCCCTCACCCAACCTCTCCCCACTGGGGAGAGGGGAGAAACATACATGAATATCACTCTCAAGATCAACGGCACTGAACACACAGTTGCCCTGGCTCCCTCCACAACCCTTCTGGCCGCCCTGCGTGGGCTGGGCTTCTATGGGATCAAGTTTGGCGACGAGCAGGGACTTTCCGGCTCAGATACGGTTTTGCTGGACGGCAGACCCGTCAACGCGGGATCGATGCTCGCCGCCCAGGCCGAAGAACACAACATCGTGACCATCGAAGGCCTGGGCGAGCACCCGGAAATGGGCTGGAGAAAAACCCAGGGATTACATCCTCTGCAGCTGGCCTTTGTCGAATCGGGCGCCATCCAGTGCGGCTATTGCACCCCGGCCCAGATCCTGGCGGCGAAATCCCTGCTCGATAAAAATCCGAACCCGAGCGAGGAGCAGGTGCGGGAGGCCATCGCCGGAGTCCTGTGCCGCTGCACGGGATATCTCAAACCGGTGCAGGCCGTCCTTAAAGCAGCAGCCGTGATGCGCGGCGACACACAGCTCGACGATTCGCTGTCTGGCAGCGCTGACCCCTTTGCCCTCCCAACGCCGCTGCCTGAGCAGGGACTCGACTCCTCAAACCCGTCGCTCGTGTTGACCAGTGTGATGCCAAAGGTGGTCGTCACTCCCCAGACCGAGACCTACCAGACAGTCGGCAAGCCTGAGAAGAAAGTGGATGCCATCAAACTGGTCCAGGGCAAACCCGCCTTCACGGCCGATATCGATATGCGCGGCATGCTGTACGCGCGCGTTTTAAGAAGCCCGCATGCCCACGCCCGCATCAGGCAGATCGATGCCAGCAAGGCCAGGGAATTGAACGGCGTCGCGGCAGTATTGACCTGGCAGGATATCCCGCGGGTCGTCTATTCCACAGCCGGGCAATCCGACCCGATCCCCGGACCGCTGGACTCGTTCTCACTCGACAACAAGGTCCGTTTTGTCGGGGACCGCGTGGCGATGGTTGCCGCGGAGACGCCCGAGATCGCCGAAAAAGCGCTCGAGCTGATCGAAGTTGATTATGAAATCCTTGCGGCCATTTTAGACTCGCGCCAGTCGATGGACGAGCATGCGCCGCGCATCCATGACGAGTCGGAGTTTGTCAACTTTGCCGATTCCAACCCGGCCAGGAATCTGGCCGCTCATATCCGCATCGATATCGGTGATGTGGAGAAAGGCTTCACCGAAGCCGATGAGATCTTCGAAGCGGATTACGAAGTGCCCAAGGTTCAGCAGGCGCACATCGAACCGCACGTCTGCGTCACCTACTGGGATGAGGACGACCGCCTGGTGATCCGCACCTCGACCCAGGTTCCCTTCCATGTGCGCAGGATGCTGGCGCCTGTGCTGAACATCCCTGTCAAGCGGATCCGCGTCATCAAGCCGCGCATCGGAGGCGGGTTCGGCGGCAAGCAGGAAGTGTTGATGGAGGATGTGCCTGCCCACCTGACGATCGCCACCAAGCGTCCGGTTATCTACGAATACACCCGCGAAGAGGAGTTCATTGCAGCACGCTCGCGCCATCCCATGAGGATTCGGATGAAGACAGGCGTGAAGCGCGATGGGACGATCACCGCCAATTCCATGTATGCTCTATCAGATACGGGTGCCTACGGCTGTCACGCGCTGACCGTCACCGGTAACACGGGTCATAAGGCCATGGCGCTGTATGTGGGCGATGGCGAATACCGTAAGGCTCCCAATATCCGCTTTTATGCGGACGTGGTGTACACCAATACCCCGCCGGCCGGCGCCTTCCGAGGCTACGGAGTCCCACAGGGCTACTGGCCGCTCGATCGGCATTTAGAAAAGATCGCCCGCGCCCTGAACCTGGACCCGATCGAATTCCGCTTGAAGAACGCCATCCACCCTGGGGAATACCATCCCTTCTCCACGGCCTGGAATGAAGGCCGCGAGCCGCGGCCTGAGATCATTCACACAGTTGGCCTGGAACAGTGTGTTGCCCAGGGCAGGGCTGCCATTGGCTGGGATGACAAATATGGAAATGCGAGCTGGCAAGCCGGTGATCAGCCGCACAAGAAGCGAGGGATCGGTGTTGCGATGGTGATGCAGGGAACGGCCATCCCCTACCTGGACATGGGCGGTGCTTCGATCAAGATGAATGACGATGGCTCGTTCAACCTGCTGGTCGGCGCAACCGACCTGGGCACCGGCTCAGATACGGTCCTGGCCCAGATGGCGGCCGAAGTGCTGGGCGTTCCCATCGAGGATATGATCACTTATTCCTCCGATACTGATTTCACTCCCTTCGACAAAGGCGCTTATGCTTCCTCGACAACCTATATTTCCGGAACGGCCGCGGTCAAGGCAGCCGAGAAATGCGCCGAGCGCATCCGGGTCCGTGCGACGATGATGCTTGGGCTGCCGGAATCCGAGGCTTCAAATATCCGCTTATCGAACCGCCAGGCCATCGCCCCGGATGGACGAACCGTCCCCTTCGCCGAGATCGCACTCGATTCCCTGCACCGTAACAACCAGGAACAGATCATGGGCGTGGCATCCTACGTATCGCCGGTTTCCCCTCCTCCGTTCGCAGCCCAGTTTGCAGAGGTCACTGTCGATACGGAGACCGGCGCGGTGACCGTGGACCGGCTGGTGATGGCGGTCGACTCGGGCGTGATCGTCAATCCACTCACCGCCTCCGGTCAGATCGAAGGCGGCATGACCCAGGCGCTCGGTTATGCTGTGTGTGAGGAGATGCGCTACGACGAGCTGGGCAATGCCATCGAGCGTGACCTGGACCGCTACCACATCTTCCGCGCCGACGAGATGCCCGCCCTGGAAACCATTTTCGTCGAAACGTTCGAGCCGAGTCACCCGTTCGGCGTCAAGGCGGTGGCCGAGATCCCGATGGATGGGGTCGCGCCGGCTGTTGGCAACGCCATCCTCGACGCGGTGGGCGTCAATGTGGACGACAATCCCGTCACCCCGGAAAAAGTCTGGAAAGCTTTGAAAGCAGCATAAGTTCTACCATAAACGAAACGGGATAGGCAGGTTTGCCTATCCCGTTTCGTTTATTAAGGTGATTGCCTACCATTGTTGAGGGTGACTCTTGTACCAGGCGACTGTCTCCCGGATCGCATCGCGCATCGGCGTGGCTTTCAGGCCAAAGGTCCGCTCGAATTTGCTGGAGTCAATGATAAAGGGGGTATCAAATTCATACATCATCTCGACTGACTCTCTGGCTTCGGGGATAAAAAGACCGCCAAACCACATCATCCACTTTCCCATGCTGCTGATCGTTGGCTCAATACCTGCTTCCTGAGCGAACAGCCGTACCAGCTCAGCCTGGGTCATGGCTGGCCGATCGTTCGGAACGTGCCAGACCTGTCCATCTGCTTCGTCGCGCTCCCCCAGAATCACAAGCGCGGTACCAAAATCCTTCAAATACGTGTGTGTATGAGGCAGGTCCGTACGCCCGATCAGTTGGGCCGGCTTACCGCGCAGTAAGGGGTAAAACACGCGCCCACCCATGGTGGAATCCGTGCCCCAGGGTCCAAAGTAGTTACCGCCTCGCGCCGCTGTGACCCGTATGCGTCCCTCCTTGTGGGCAGCAAAAGCAGCGCTGGAAATCGCTCCACGGACACGTCCTTTGCGGGTGTGGGCGTTATATGGCAGGTCTTCGGTCATCGGCCTGCCCCGGGTATCGCCATACATATATACATTCTCGACGAGTACCAGTTTTGCGTCGCTGCCTGTCAGGCCGTCCAGGATGGATTTTTGTAATTGCGGGAATTTCATAGTCCATTCCTGATAGGCAGGCTGGGAGGCCTGATACACTGCCTTTGCTCCGCGCGTCACCTCCCTGACGCTTTCCGGATCGTACAGATCGCACGCAACGACCCCCACCCCGGCAGGCGCTTCGTCCATTTTGCCTGAACGGTTCACCATGCAGACACGCTCTCCACGTTTGACAAGCTCTTGCGCTACTGCCCGCCCAATCGCGCCCGTACCCAAAACAACATGCTTAATCGTCATCATTCATTCCCTTTAGTCGGTTCCCAAGACAGGCTCGCCGGGTTTGTTGACTTCAATCCTCTTCCGAGCCGTCTCGCGCCGCCCGACCGCCTGGACGTGCTCCATTGCCGCGGCCAGGCCGAATTTCGGCATGTTGCCATACATGCTTTCGAACTGGTCCGGATTGACGGTATACGTCTCATGCCAGATGCCCACACTTCCATCGGCACCGATTGCCTGGTTGAACTTCTTCCAGGCCTTGATGTGCGGCTCAGACGGATGCCGCGCAAACCGCTCGAGATCCTCGAACGACCGCCAGTACTGGATAAATACCGGTCCGCTCATGTTCCAGAAGAACTCGGCATGCAGAAATCCCTTCTCAGGATGAGTGAACAGCGTCTGCAGCATCGGTCCCATGGCAGCGGACACGGGCAGCCACTTGTCGATCCTCCACCACTTATTGATGCGCATACCGATCACGAAGACCACGAAAGGCTGGTCTGTCTTTGCGGTATATCTGCCATTGAAGATTTTGTTTGACATTTTTACTCCTTGATAAACTGCCTGCCGATGGAGGCAAGCTCATACAAATAAAGTGCATCGCCCTTTGCACCGAATGGAGGCAGGTTACCCTGGATCTCCAGGGAGACAATGCCATGCACCCGGCTCCAGATGACCATCGCTACCGAGAGCGACAGGATATCTGCTTCACCGCCATGGGTTTTCCACATTTCGAAGCTGAGCTTGTATTCAGCCTTGACCTTTGGAAATGTGTCCACATTCAATTTCCCGGCCACGCGCAGCCCCTCCACGACGCTGACCAGGGCGCTCAGCGAGCGAGCGGAGGAGGGCAGGGTCTTTTCAACAGGTCCTTCATAGCCCGGAATGGGTGTGCCGAAGATCAGCTGGTAGCGCTGCGGGAAGGTATGAGCCCAATTCCGGTAAGCCAGGCCGATGGCTTTCATCCGGCCCGCATGATCATCCTCTGAGACGGAATCCCGGGCCGCGATCTGCCAGTCACCAAAGGAGGTAAAAGCGTCGATGATCAACGCTGTGACCAACGCGTCCCGGTCGGGGAAGTAGTTATAGATGGCCGGGGCGGTGATCTTCAATTCGCGGGCGATCGCTCGCAGCGAAAGGGCCGGAGCGCCGAATTCAGCGATCTGCTTCCAGGCCGCTTCCTTGATGGCTTCCTGCAGGTGTGGGATTTGTTTTTTGCGTAGGGGCCGGGCCATGAACACTCCTTTTATATTTACACTGTAAATATACAGTGTTTACTTATTACTGTCAAGAGCAGCAAAACCGGCTCTGCGCCCAAAGAGAGGGTGAACCTGCGATAAAATGGACCCATGCAAAGCCAAATCTACGTCATCGGCCACGTCAACCCGGATACCGATTCGATCGCTTCCGCCATGGGTTATGCCTGGCTACTGCGCGAGCGCGACGGTATGGACACGATCGCCTCGCGCGCCGGACCTCTCAATCCGCAGACTGCCTGGGTCTTGAAACAGCTCAATCTGGAGGCCCCCTTCCTGTTGACCGATGCCTCGCCGCGCTTTCAATCGGTCACACAGCATCTGGATAGCCTCCGTCCCGAGGCCCAGCTTGGAGCGGCTTGGGCGCTGGCCAGCCGGACTGGTGGCGTCGCGCCGGTTGTGGATGGGGATGGCAAACCCTACGGTATCATCAACGGCTTTAGCCTTTTCCGCTACTTTTCCGAAACGCTTGGCCCGCGGCCCGGAGAAACCACCGTCCGGGAGATGATGTCGGCCCCCTGCAAGGACGCAGCCGATACGACGGTCCCGAAATTTGCCGCCAACGCCCACATCCGTGATATGCTCAACCGAATCCTGCGCGATGAATATGACGATTTCTGGGTGGTGGATGAAAATGGCCTGTATGCCGGCATTGCCCGCCAGCGCGATATCCTCAACCCGCCGCGGCTGAAGATCATCCTTGTCGATCATAATGAGCCCAGCCAGGCGATTGTCGCCCTGGATGAAGCCGAACTGCTCGAAATCCTGGACCACCACCGCCTTGGAAATCCCCACACGCATACCCCCATCCGTTTTACAGTGGACATTGTGGGCTCGACCTCCACGCTGGTTACCGAGCAGACCGCAGAGGCCGGTCTTGCACTGCCGCCCAATCTCGCCGGT
>DASUOS010000379.1:0-6101 GCA_036276515.1 Anaerolineales bacterium
TCGGCCATCGATGCGCTGAATGCAGCCATCGAGGCGCAAAAATGTTTACAGGGCGAAGCCTGGACACCCGAGCCCGTTCGGGTGCGGATGGGGATCCATACGGGGACAACACAGTTGACCGCTGAACAGGAATACACAGGCTATGCAGTCCTTGCCCTGAGTCACCGCGTGATGTCTGCGGGACACGGTGGACAGATCCTGCTCTCCGGGGCGACACGTGAGCTGGTGCGCGATACCCTTCCGCAGGAGTGTGAGATTCTCGACCTGGGCGAGAGACGGCTAAAGGACATGGTGCGTCCGGAGCACTTGTATCAGGTGAATACAGCAGGACTTCCGTCGGTCTTCCCCCCGTTAAAAACACTGGACTCGTTCCCGAACAATCTGCCCATCCAGCTGACCAACTTTATCGGCCGCGAGAAGGAGATCGCCCGCGTCAAACAACTGCTGGGCGAGCATCGCCTCGTTACCCTGACGGGCGCCGGGGGGACGGGAAAGACACGCCTCTCGCTGCAGGTGGCGGCGGATATGCTGGGTTATTTCCCGCAGGGGATCTGGTTTGTGGAGCTTGCGCCCCTGACGGATGCGGACCTGGTCTCGCAGACGATCCTTGCCTCGATGGGCATGCATGAACAGGCAGGCAGGCCCGCTCTCGATTTGCTGCAGGAAATCCTGCACGATAAGAAGTCCCTGATCATTCTGGATAATTGCGAGCACCTTATCGAAGCGAGCGCCCGGGTAACGGATGCTCTGCTGTCTGCTGCACCAGAGCTCAAGGTGCTGGCCTCGAGTCGGGAGGCGCTGGGTGTTAAAGGAGAGCTTTCCTATCCGGTCCCTTCGCTTTCTTCACCGGATATCAAGCATCTTCCGCTCATCGAGCATCTTTCACAGTATGAGGCCGTTCGTTTGTTCATCGACCGCGCTTCCCTGGTCACCCCGCATTTTGTTGTAAACAAGGATAACGCTCCCTTCATCGCCCAGATCTGCTACCGCCTCGACGGTATCCCGCTGGCAATCGAGCTGGCCGCGGCCCGGGCCAGGATGCTGTCGGTGGAACAGATCTCCAACCGGCTGGATGACCGCTTCCGCCTGCTGACCGGAGGCGCACGGACTGCCCTGCCGCGCCAGCAAACCCTGCGCGCCCTGATCGACTGGAGCTATGACCTCCTCCTGGAAAAGGAAAGATTGCTGCTGTGCCGGCTCTCTGTTTTTGCCGACAGCTGGACGCTCGACTCGGCGGAGGCCATCTGCACGCAGGAGGAGATCGTCTCTTTCGAGGTGCTGGACCTGCTTTCACAACTGGTGAATAAATCCCTTGTGGTCGTGATCGAGAAGCCGCAATCCGACGGAAAATTCCTCCCGGACCAAACAGTTCCCCGCTATCGCATGCTTGAGACCATCCGCCAGTACGGGCGTGAGAAATTACTGGCGTCGGGCGACGGAAATAAGATCCGGGATGGGTATTTCACTTTTTATCTGCAGATGGCAAAAAAGATCGTGTCGGAATTCTTTGGACCCGGGGAGCTTGCCTGGCGGGTCTGGCTGGACGAGGAGTGGGACAATATTCGTGCAGCTGTGGAGTGGTCCATGGAAACCCGTCCTCATTCGGGGCTGGAGCTGGTCAATTTTCTGAGCCATCTCTATATGGACAGCCAGGATCACTTAACGGACATCCAACACTGGCTGCTGCAATTAATATCCGACCCGGTAAATCAATCTCGCACGACCAGACGGGCACGCGGTCTGCTGCACTGGGCATGGTACGCCAATGCCAATTACGAGTCGTCCGCCCGCATCCAGTCCATGATCGAAGAAGCGCTATCCATCTATCATGAATTGGACGATAAGAATGGGCTCGCCCACGGCTATCTGACCGCCGCACTTGCCGCAAACGATCTGGAATCCGGGTTGGCTTTCTTTGAGAAGGCGCTCGCACTATTGCATGAAACCAGGGACAAGGTCTTGACAGGGTTCGCCCTGCTGTACTTCGGCTGGCTGATCGAAACACAGGACTACACTCGCAAACGCGCCTCCCTGGAGGAAAGCCTGGCGATCTACCGTGAGCTGGGCTTCGTCTCAGGGACCATTGAAGCTCTGAAACAACTGGGCGCACTGGCCCTGCGCGAGGGGAACTTCGAACAGGCTCACCTGTGGCTGGATGAAGGATTATTCCTTCTGCAGGCGCACGCCTCCATCCTTGGGAATTCGATTACGATGTCCTATGATCTTGGGGACCTGGCCTATTATGAAGGGAATTATGACCTGGCACAGATCTATTACGAGAGCTGCCTGTCCTGGGCCAGCCAGAAATGCCTTCCACTTCCCGAAGCCTGGGCACACGCCAGACTCGGCTATGTGCACACGCGCCGGGGCGATACGGAAAAGGCTCGCTTGTATTATCAGAAGGCATTGATCCCCTACCAGACGGGCAACACAAGAATAGGAGTCCTCTTTACGGTCGAAGGGCTTGCCGCCCTCGCCGTGGTTGAGCACGAGTGGGGAAAGGCGGTCAAATTATTTGCCTGGACCACAAAAGTACGGGAGGACAACGGAGAGCTTCGGCCGCCTGTTGAACAGGCCGCCGTGGAAGGCGAGCTTGCCGTGATCCAGGGCCATATAACCCACACAGAATTCACCCGCCTTGACGACGAAGGAAGAGCCATGAGCATGGATCAGGCCATTGTCTGTGCACTGGGTGGATCAGATGGCTGACCTCCCTACCGGCACGGTCACTTTCCTGTTCACTGACATCGAAGGCAGCACCCGGCTGGCGCAAAAGTATCCGCAGGCGATGCCCGGTATGCTGGCGCGGCATAATGAGATCCTGCAAAAGGCGATTGAAGCGCACCATGGATCGATCTTCCAGATGGTGGGGGATAGCTTTTCGGCCGCCTTCCACTCTGCTATCGACGCGCTACAGGCTGCCCTCGAAGCGCAAAAATGCCTGTTCAACGAAAACTGGCCGGCCGAGCCGGTCCGGGTGCGGATGGGCATTCACACCGGCACAGTTCAATTAACGGGCGCCAACCAGTACTCGGGGTACACAACCCTCGCCCTGACCCAGCGGATCATGTCGGCGGGACATGGAGGCCAGGTCCTGCTCTCCGGAGCGACGCGCGAGCTGGTGCGGGACTTCCTCCCGCCGGATACCGGGCTTGTGGATCTGGGCGAGAAACGATTGAAGGATCTCCTGCGCCCTGAACACGTCTACCAGCTGAACGGGCCTGCCCTGCCATCTGACTTCCCGCCGTTACGAATACTAGACTCTTCGCCAAATAACCTGCCGGTACAGCTCACAACCTTCATTGGCCGCGAAAAGGAAATCCTGGATGTTAAGCAGGAATTGAGCAGGCATCGCCTGGTCACCCTGACCGGCTCAGGCGGAACGGGTAAAACGCGCCTGTCCCTGCAGGTGGCGGCCGACCTGCTCGACCAGTTCGATCACGGCATCTGGTTTGTGGAGCTGGCGCCCCTGGTGGATCCGGAGTTGATCCCGCACACGATCGTTGCTGCACTGGGCATCCGTGAACAGGCAGGTAAGCCGGCAATCGGACTTTTGAAGGAATATTTGCACGATAAAAAGACACTGATCCTCCTCGATAATTGTGAGCATCTCGTCGAAGCCAGCGCCCGGGTGGCAGACGATGTGTTGAACGCAGCCCCGCAGCTCAAGATCCTGGCCTCCAGCCGGGAGGCGCTTGGCGTGCCGGGCGAGCTTTCTTACCCCGTCCCTTCCCTTTCTCTGCCGAACATGAAGCAGCTGCCGGTCATCGAACAGCTGTCCCAGTACGAGGCGGTGCGGCTCTTTATCGACCGCGCCTCGCTCGTCTCACCTCATTTCGAAGTGGACCGGGAGAACGCACCGGCCATTGCCCAGATCTGCTACCGTCTCGATGGGATTCCCCTGGCGATCGAGCTGGCCGCAGCGCGCGTCAAGGTCATGACCGTGGAGCAGATCTCGAAGCGGCTGGATGACCGGTTCCGTCTGTTGACCGGCGGCGCACGGACGGCCCTGCCGCGCCAGCAGACCCTGCGGGCCCTGATCGACTGGAGCTATGACCTTCTCTCTGAGAACGAGCGTTTGCTCCTGCGACGGCTTTCTGTCTTTGCCGGGAGCTGGACGCTGGAAGCCGCTGAACAGGTTTGTGTTGGAGATGGCATCGAAGTGTACGTTGTGCTGGACCTGCTTTCGCAGCTCGTGCACAAGTCCCTGGTGGTTGCGAACGAAACCACCCAGGCAGACGAGATGCGCTATCGGATGCTCGAAACCATCCGCCAGTATGCCCGGGAGAAGCTGCTGGAGTCAGGCGCGGGGGAAGCGGTTCGGGACAGCCATTTCGGCTACTATCTAAAGATGGCGGCGCAGGCAAGAGCCGAATTTGCCGGTCCCGGCGAGCTGACCTGGCTGGTCTGGCTGAGTTACGAGTGGGATAACATCCGGGCTGCCGTGGAGTGGTCCATCGAAAGACAGCCGTGGGCCGGCCTGGAGCTGGTCAATAACCTTGGGTTTATTTTCCTCGACAGCCTGAACAACCTGCGGGATATGGAAAACTGGCTCTCGGCCTTGCTCGCACAACCGGCAAACCAGGAGCGGTCGACCCGGCGCGCCCGCGGCTTATTGCACTGGTCCTGGTATGCGAGCGCCAACCGGGAAGAGGCCGTTCCGGTCCAGGACATGATCGATGAGAGCATCTCTATCTACGAAGAAGCAAACGACCGGAATGGACTGGCCCATGCCTATCTTGTCACAGCGCTTTCGACCGAAGATCTTGCCGTGAGTGGTGAGTTTTGTGACAGGGCGCTCCACCTGTTCCGCGAAACAGGAGACAAGTTTGGAGCCGGGTTCGCCCTGCTCTATTTCGGATGGGCCATGGGATCGCATGATAATGACCGCAAACGCGCTTCCCTGGAGGAAAGCCTGGCCATCCATCGCGAGCTGGGGTTTGTCTCAGGGATCATCGAATCGTCGAAACAGTATGCCGCGCTCGAGATCAGGCTGGGAAACCTCGAGGCGGCGCACCGCCGGCTGGAGGAGGGGTACGCGCTGCTGGAGGCGAACGCCTCCCGTCTGGGAAATTCGATAACCATGTCCTTCGATCTTGGCGACCTGGCGTACCATGAAGGAAAGTTCGAGCTCGCCCAAAAATATTATGAAGAAAGCTTATCGTGGTCCAGCCAGAAAGGACTACCCTATCCGGCGGCCTGGGCACGGGCCCGGCTGGGGTACCTGTATACCCGGCTGGGAGAGGTCGACCTGGCCTGGTCCTTCCTGCGCGAAGCGCTGATCTCTTTCCACAAGGGTGGTGCTAAAATAAGCATTATCTTTGTCCTCGAAGGGGTCGCCAGCCTGGCTGTTGCAGAGAGACAGTGGGAACGAGCGGCGATATTGTATTCCTGTGCCACAGAACAGCGAAACGCCATTTCCGAGCCGCGACCACCGGTCGAGGCAGCCGCCGTCGAGCGGGATCTGGTGATCCTGCGCAATCAGCTGGACGATGCAAGCTATAAGAAGTTAGTCGATACAGGCCGGGCCATGACCCTTGAAGAAGCTGTTACACGAGCCCTGGAGGAATAGAGATGACCGTTGAACAATATCGACGCCAGATGGCAATCCAGGATTTTCAAACCGCGCGCCAGCGCGCCTCGGTTCAGGAGGTGCTGGCCAGGATCACCGGCAAATCCAACCAGCTTCTTTCCTATGAGGAAGTCGCCGAGAAGCTCAGGCTTCATATTCAGACAGAACGCGGCGTACGGCAAATTCCGCTCGATGCAATTGTGGGAAGTGTGGGACGGTATACCGACTTCACACGGACGTTCCTGCCGCGTCGCACCGATGACCGCGACCGCTGGGCGGGCGTAAAAGCAGCGATGGAAGAAGGGCTGGGGCTACCGCCCATCGATGTCTATAAAGTTGGCGAGGCCTATTTCGTGATCGATGGCAATCACCGGGTGTCGATCGCCCGGCAGGAAAAATTCACCACCATCGAAGCGCGGGTGATTGAAGTTAAAACCAATGTCTCACTGACTCCGAACATCCAGCCTGACGATCTGATCGTCAAAGCCGAATACGCGCAGTTCCTGGAATCGACGCGCATCATGGATCT
>DASUOS010000380.1:0-27269 GCA_036276515.1 Anaerolineales bacterium
AAAAATGCGCAGCAGTGGATGGCAGAGAACTTCTCCCTGCAGACCTATGTGGAAAAGTTTTCCGCCCTGATCAAGAAATTCGTGGAGGCTGAGGCACAGGGTGCACCCTCGACCGCGGAGATCAAGACAACTCCCCGGGTATTGACGTAGAGAGAGACCATTCCTTTAGGTATTTGTCGCTTCGCATTCATTCAACCCGGGTGGCATGCAGTCTACATGCCACCCGGGTTTTGCAAGCCGGATGAAACAATCGTGCATAAAACATGTTCGACTTTGGGGAAATCAACAGCCTGCCTGGCCTGGAATTTGCAGAGGAAATGATTCACCGGCAAAAAGAATATCGCAGGCAGGGAGGAAAATTCATCATTCCCAGACCTGAGGTCACAGTTCTATAGCAGACGCTTGATGTAATGGACTATATCTGTCTTCGCTTTTCAGACATGCGCTGGACAACTGCGATCTGGGCCGCCAGGCGGGCGTTGTTGATGAGCAGGGACAGATTTGTCTGCATCGACCGTCCCTCTGTCAGCCTGCTGACCTGCTCAAGCAGGAACGGTGTGACGTCCTTGCCGTGGATGTTTTTGTCGTGGGCGGCCTGGATCGCCTTCTGGATATGCGGTTCCATCTCGGCTGCCGGAATGGCATCCGCGGCTGGGACCGGGTTCGCCACGAGGACCGCGCTCTGCAAGCCGGTAGCCCAGTGCGCAGCCGCGAAACCAACGATATCCTGCGGCGTCCCCAGATTCACGCTGACATCCAGGCCACTGCTCCGGGAATAAAAGGCCGGGAATTCATCCGTGCCATACCCGACCACCGGCACGCTCATGGTTTCGAGATATTCAAGCGTAGCAGGCAAATCGAGGATGGCCTTCGCACCCGCACAGACCACGATCATCGGGATGGACGCCAGCGCCTGCAAGTCTGCCGAGATATCGAAAGGCGCTTCCCGGTGCACGCCGCCGATCCCTCCGGTGGCAAACACCTTGATATTGGCATGCTTGCAGGCCAGCATGGTCCCGGCCACAGTTGTGCCGCCGCTGGCGCCGTTGAACATTACATTTGCGAAATCACGCGGGCCAACCTTGTACGCATCCCTTTCGTTTGCCAGACGCTCCATATCAGAAACACTCAGCCCAATGTGCAAACTGCCGTCGAGAAAGGCAACGGTGGCCGGCGTTGCACCGTTCTCACGAACGGCCTGTTCCATATCCTGGGCCAGCTGCAGGTTTTGCGGCCGCGGTAATCCGTGGGTGATCACGGTGGATTCAAGGGCGACGATGGGTAGATGGATTTTTAACGCGCGATTGATATCGTGGTAATAACTTAAAGGTTGTTTGTCGTATTTCATTTTGGTTAAACAACATGTCCAAATGCTCTATTGATATTGTTGATAGCATCCTGGATTTCCTTTGGAACAGTCTCCCCTTTCGCAAGGATAAATTCCTTTGCGCTTATCAGTTGCTTTTGGTAATCCAGAAGAATAGACCTGAGGATTTTCATGTGCTCACTCTGCTGTTCAGTGGCTTTCTGATAGGCACCTATAGGGACATCCTGAATAAGTGTCATCGTATGTTGAAGGATGGCCTCATTCCTCCAGCGATCTGCTGAGGCCTCGCTGCCATTGTTCAGGTTTTCACGGCTGAGCTTCCAAGCTTCCATATGGTCCTTAGCAACGACTTCGATCGGAGTTTTCCAGGTGCCTATACCAATCCAGTGCAGCTCAACACCTCGGTCATACTGGCTTTTTGAAAATTCCTCCGCAAACTGGCTAAAAAGATTCTTGAGTTTATATCGTGGAGTAAAATCGAGTTGGGATTTTGCATTGTTTTCTTTCTCATTTTGAGGGTTTCCTAATTGCGATTCCTCTGTGGATTTAGGCGCAAGCTCCTTTTCTTCCTCGGCGATCTCACCTTTTTGGTTGTTGACCCTGTCAATCTCGGGTTGACCAATATTGGACAGATATTCAGTCAATCGATGATTATTCATAAAACCACCCAGCCGACTGCGCACTAGACTCACCATGTTGTTTACCCACGAAAACTCGAAAGTGGATGGATTGGCAAGATTGGGTGTAACTCTGGAAGTTGCTTTATAAATTAAATGCTCAATTGCCTCTGGACTAAACGGATAAGGGTTTTCAGTGGTAGACTTTTGCCCATTTCTATATACGCTGAACATGAAGCTTACATCTGTTGCGCTTATGGGTATGCCATCCAGACTTCGCCCGCTAATTTCTGAGGATTTACCTGTCTCATCTCGCAGTTCAATAAATTGATTTCGTAGATCAATAGCCTGCCTTAATCGTTCAAAGCCATCAAGCTGCGCTTTACCCCCCGGCTGCTTGCCAGTCGGACCGATTACCCGAGTTGTCCCATCGGGTTCTTCGAATAAGGCAACTGAATCAATATCTACAATAACTTTTCCAGGCCCACCAATTTGAAACGTTGGAGATTCCTTGTTTTCCTCGCGAATTTCTCCTTGTGAGATACGTATCGTTTCGTTGCTGCCGGTTAGAGCTACAGCAGTAACAAATCGGCGGGCAACGCCTACATCCTCCAACTCGAAGATATCGGCAAGGTAGTTTGCGGCGGTCTGGAGTGCGATGAAGAATGGCGCCAGGAAAATCGGCAGGTATTGTAAGATGCGTGGGTCAGTCAACACCTGTCTCAGGAAGTTGAAGAAATTGATGAACGGATTCCCCGAGTAGCCAGCGGCAAACGCTGGATTGAATAGATAAAGAAAGATTTCTTGCAGGTATCCTGCCCATAAATCCAACGGATAATAGAACAAACTGACCAGGAAACCGCTCAGGAAGAATAAAAAGATCAAATACTGGAAGCGAGCGGCGGCAGCTTCGGGTCTCAAATCGAAAACCCTGTTTATAAGCGCATCACGTAAACGGACGAACAATTCACTGAAGGTATTAAGCTCCTTCTTCAGAAGATTTTCCCCAGAGTACGAAGGTGATGGATTTGTAAGAATACTCATTTACCATTCTCCTCCACCCACTTAATCAGATCCTCGATCTCTTGCAGTTCATTAGCCATTCTACGCCGTAGCTGATCTTTAAACTCTCCACTGCGTATCAAAGCACGCGACCGAATTAGTAGTGCTTTGAGTAAACCTTTGGCATCAATTTTCCTCGTCCGGGCGTACCCATTAATTTCATGACTAAGGCTTATTGCATAATCAATATGGGCTTTCTCCCGAGCTGTTGTTTCGATCACATTACGCTTTCGGTCTAATAGATCACTTTCCATTTTGGCATTCTTAAGCCAGGCGGCTGACCATTGCTTTATTATTTGCTCCTCTATTGCTGGACTGAGCCTTAAATTACTAATACTCACACTGATTACCTTTAATCCACGCTTTGTTAGTATGTCAAATTCGTCGCTTTTTAGCTGTCCTATACCGCGTTTTCCTGTATCATCAAAGGAGTCAACATCTGGTTCTGTTAATCGTGCCTTAACCAACTCATTAATCACCTGGAGTGCTGTTTTCTTAGGCGGCTCCTCGTCACTACCTTGTTGCAAGACAGAAAAAGGTGGAATTGTAGCGGTATTCTTCGGTGCAGAATTCTCACGCTCTAATATTTTAATCGAGCGATTCATAAATTTATTGACTTCACGAAGCATACTAGCTAATGCGCTTTGAATACTCCTTCGATTAGGATCGATTAATATCGGCTGACTAAGTAGATCAATTTCGTCTTCAGTTGGCTGAGGAAGCTTTTGTGGAGGAATAGGAACAATCTGATCTGCTTTAAACAATTCGTCAAGTGTAAATCTGGATACGTATTCTCTCCAAACATCCACAGCGAGGGCTATTGGTAGTCGATTCCATGCTACACGGTGCTCTGGGCTTTCAGGATCTTTATATGGGTTAATTCCTTCACCAAGAATTGCTCTGCTGATGATGTCTTTGTCTTGGGCTTCTACCCTTTCCGCCGCCTTTGTCAAAGCGGTCCGAAATCCAAATCTGGAACCTGGCTTTCCCTGTTTTGGAAATCCAGTATTAACCCTAAATGTCACTGAAATATCTGGCACCACTTCAATGCCATCTCGTGTCAGTGCACTTACTTGCTTTCTACGGTTCTGGATTTCTCGATATTCTTCATCTGTTTGATTTTCCTTCTTTCCTTCAAATGGTTTGTCGTTCTCTTTTGGACCAAGCTTCTGTGATTGAGTATGAAGGTCCAACGTCCTAGTTGCTTCAATATATTCTCCTCTTTCAGTGAAATGCACACCAGGACCCAAGACTTGTTTGATGGCGGTGGCTGTACGCGTCACAGCCGCGCTGGCTGAATCCAGCCAGACCACGCCGGGACCCTTTTTCAGACGCTCGCCGGAATGCTCTTTGATCTCACCGTTTTCAATGAACAGGGCAGGACCGTGACTTCCGAATAAGTGACTTCGCAGGCGGTCGAAGATCTTCTGTCGGTCGCGAAAGGTCTTGACCGGCAGGACGAATTGAGCGAAAAACGCCATCCAAATTATTAGGAAAAACACAAAAAGTGCAAAATCGACGATAATATTTCGAAAATCATCCCAAAAGCCTTCTATAAAGGATGTAATGAATAAATAGCCAACAACTAAGATGGCCAGCCAGAACACGATAAACAACCATTTTTTTCTGAAGGAAGATCTTTCGTCCATACGTGTGAATTTTATATCATTAATGGATAAACCGCCATTGAGCAGAGCGGGTACAATCGTGGAATGTCCCTGGTCGAGTTCCACTGTCACACGATCGCTTCCAAGGATTCCCTGGTTCGCCCGGGGGATCTGGTGGCTGCGGCGCGAAGAAAGGGCATTGACCGCCTGGTCATCACCGACCACAATACGATCGCGGGCGCGCTGGTCGCTCAGGCTCTGGCCCCCGACCTTGTCATCGTAGGCGAGGAGATCATGACAACCCGCGGTGAGCTCCTGGCTGCATTCGTACAGGATGCAATACCGGCCGGGCTTTCTCCACAGGAGACGGTTCGCCGCTTAAAGGAGCAGGGTGCGTTCATCAGCGTATCCCATCCCTTCGACCGGATGCGCTCGGGTGGCTGGCACGAGCCGGACCTGCTCAAGATCCTGCCCCTTGTCGATGCGATCGAGGTATTCAACTCGCGCTGTACATTTCGAAGCTACAACCGCGAAGCACAGAAATTCGCCGACAGGCACAACATCCCGGGGACGGTGGGTTCGGATGCACACGCGGCCTTCGAAGTGGGGAGGTCGCTGTTGCGGTTGGAGCCCTTCGACAGTCCTGAAGGGTTGCGAAGGGTCATCCGAAACGGGAATCCCATTGTGAAGTGGTCTCCGCCGTGGTTTCGCCTGACATCCCGAATTGCAGTTCTATACAAAAAAGTTACACCTGGTCTTGACATCACTTCGTAGACATGATAATCTTGCGTCCGTCGTGCCCGGTTCGCCTTCGAAAGCGCTAAGGCGGACGGGCAAAATTTTTAATCCCAGCAGGAGAATCGTACGATGTCAGAACGCTTTGTTGGAACCGTTAAATGGTTCAATGCCACCAAGGGCTATGGCTTCATTGGTCGCGATGGTGGTGATGATGTGTTTGTACACTTCACCGCCATTCAGTCTGATGGCTACCGCAAGTTGGAAGCCGAACAAAAGGTGGAGTTTTCCGTTGAGGAAGGCCCCAAAGGTCTGCAAGCTGCCAATGTAGTGCCCCTCTCGTAAGACTGACAAGGTTTTGCGAAACAGACAGGGCTGCCGAAAGGCAGCTCTGTTTTTTTGCCTGTATCCGGCTGCAGCACCCTTCGCTGAATCTGCCGAAGGAGGTTCTCGGGATTTGATCCAGCTTCGTGAATTGGAAGGAGGGCAACTGGTGACAAATTCATGACTTTCATCCTGGTGGAAGTACCTATAATGAATTTTAAGACCGTAACTTTTTTGGCCATCCGACGACGATTACAACATGGATATTCTGGGGTTTTTCAAGCGGGATGCGAAGAAATACACGATCCTGGCCGCGGGACAGGTGGTGCCGGACCCGGCGCGTTGTGTGCAGTGCGGGATCTGTTCCTATAACTGCCCGGTGGGCATCGACGTCCGCTCGCATGCGTGGAGAGGCGAGCCGGTCAAGCACAGCCAGTGCCTGACGTGTGGCGAGTGCGTGGCGCGCTGTCCTCGCGGGGTGCTGCGCTTCGAGGAAACAGACCTGTTCGCAAAGGGGGAGGCATGAGATATGTGATCGTCGGCAGTGGTGTGGCCGGGATCGCCGCCATCGAGGCAATTCGCTCCATCGACGCGGAAAAAGAGATCGTCATGATCGGTGACGATCCGCACGGCTTCTACTCGCGGCCCGGGCTGGCGTATTACCTGACGGGTGAACTGCACGATAAAGCTCTCTACCCGCGCACAGCCGACGATTACCGCCGGATGAACTTCCGCTATCTCAAAGGGCATGTGACCGGCATCCAGCGCGGCCCGCACTCCCTTCTCTTCGACGACAATCCCACTCTCGCATACGACAAGCTGCTGATCGCAGTCGGTGCTCAGGCGCTGCCGCTGGAAGTCCCCGGCGCCGGCCTGGAGGGGGTTCTTAAGCTCGATCACATGGAGGATGCAAAGCGCTTCCTGAAACACGCCCGCCGGGGCCGCGTGGCTGTCGTCGTGGGAGGCGGAATCACGGCTCTCGAACTGGCCGAAGGGTTGCTGGCCCGCGGCATGAACGTCCACTACCTGCTGCGCGGCGACCGCTACTGGAGCAACGTGCTGGACGAGCAGGAATCCAGGATCGTGGAGCAGCGCCTGAAGGAGGAGGGGGTAACCCTGCACCATCATGCCGAAGTCATCGAGGTGACCGGCAGGAAGGGTCGGGTGGACGGTGTCCGCCTGTTGAGCGGACAGACCCTGAAATGCGACCTGGTTGCCTATGCCATCGGTATCCGTCCACGCGTGGAACTGGCTAAGGGGGCCGGATTGGCGGTGGACCGCGGCATCCTGGTTAACGAATATCTACAGACGAACGACCCGGATATCTACGCAGCGGGCGATGTCGCCCAAGCCTATGACCCGCTGAGCGGCCGCTCCATTCTGGACAGCCTGTGGAACCCGGCCCGCGAGCAGGGACATGTTGCCGGTCTGAACATGGCCGGCAGCCGGACTGCCTACATCAAGTCCCCGCCGTTCAATGTGACGCGACTGGCCGGGCTGACGACCACCATCATCGGCACGGTGGGTCGCGGCCGCGATGATGACCTCGTCGGCATCGCCCGCGGGGATAGTGAGACCTGGCGCCAGCTGCCCGAATCCATTGTGGCACAGACAGGTTTCGACGTGAACCGCCTGCGCCTGCTGGTGGGCCGAAAAACCCTGCTCGGCGCGATCGTCATCGGCGACCAGACGCTTTCCCTGCCGCTTCAGAGGATCATTTCGGAAAATATGGATATCTCGCCCATCCGGGAACGGCTGCTGGTCCCAAATGCAAAAATAGGCGATGTGATCGCTGACTTTTGGATGAGCAGGTCGTAGCAGGAGAAATCATGCTTCGTGGAAACCGGGAACTCTGGCTGGCACTGTTGGCGATGGCCCTCATTTCCGGGCTGTATGGCCTGGTGGTCGTCTGGACGCGGGAGATCCCGCCCGCCGGTGAATTATTTGGCCATGGGATCGGGATCATTGGTTTTCTGCTCATGTTAATGACCGAGACGCTCTACAGCCTGCGCAAGCGCAGCCGCAGCGTGAAGTGGGGGAAAATGTCCAGCTGGCTGCAGGTCCATATCTTCATGGGCCTGGTGGGTCCCTTTATGGTACTGCTGCATACCTCCTGGAAATTCAACGGCCTTGCCGGTCTGACAACCCTGCTCACGGTCATTATCGTGGTCAGCGGCATTATCGGCCGCTATATCTTCACCCGCATCCCGCGCACGCTGGACGGGCTCGAGATCGAAGGGACGCTTTCCCAGGAGGCTCTCAAGCAGGCGCGACGGTTGATGGCCATCTGGCATGCAGTCCATATCCCGATCGGGATGGCATTGTTCATCTCGGCCTTTGTCCATGCAGGTGCGGCGTTGTATTACGCGACGTTCCTCAAATAAGGGAGGCAGAATGCGAAGCAATCGCCTCGGATGTCTGACGGTAACGGGGATCATTGCCGCGTTTGTTACTGCGCTGGTCATCGCGGGCTTTGCCTATGCGCGCGGTGGATTAATGTACAACCCGGGACCGTTGAATGCAGAACCTGGAGAGATGCTGGGAGGAGTGACCTCCCATGCCGAAACCGGCGGGGACTGCAGCGCCTGTCACACCGCGCCGTGGGAACCCGCGGAAATGGCCGACCGCTGTGTGGACTGCCATGGCGAGATCGCGGTCCAGATGCAGGATGTTGCTTCCATGCACGGCTCCATGCTGCATGACAACCCGGACCTGGGGTGCCGTCACTGCCATCCCGAGCACCGCGGCGCAGATGCCAAACTAACGGAGCTGGGCGACGCAGCGTTCCCGCACGAGGTAGTGGGATTCTCCCTGACCGGCCACGCGCTGACGGCTGCGCGTGAACCGTTTTCCTGTTCCGATTGCCACGCCGGGGATATATCCACATTCGAGCCGGGCACCTGCGATACCTGTCACCACCAAATGAATATGTCTTTTATGACGGCGCATACCCTGGCTTATGGAGGCGCCTGCCTGGATTGCCACGACGGGATCGACCGCTTTGGCCATCCCTTCGATCACAGTGAGTTCCCGTTCCCGCTCCGCGGAGAGCATGCAGGGCTCGCCTGTGACCGCTGTCATTTCAATGCCAGAGGGCTGGGCGATTTCCCGGTCACACTCCAGGACTGCTATTCCTGTCACCACCAGGAGGAGCCGCACGAAGGACGCTTTGGTTTTAGCTGTGCGGACTGCCACACAGAGGACGGCTGGATCCCTGCATCGTTCGACCACAATCTGTCGGCCTTCAAACTGGAAGGAGAACATGCGGAAGCAGACTGCGAGTCGTGTCATATCGACAGACAATTTAAAGGTACACCGATGGACTGTTATTCCTGTCACCGGCAGGAGGATGAGCACGATGGCGGGTACGGCACGGATTGTGCTGCCTGCCATAACCCCTCCGATTGGGAGGATGCCGATTTCGACCACAACCGCAGTAACTTCCCATTAACAGGCGGGCATGCCGGCGTGGAGTGCGAGCGCTGTCACGAAGGCGGCCGGTTTGTCGAGATCTCGACAGCCTGTGCAAGCTGTCATGGCGACCCGGCTTACCACGCCGGCCTGTTCGGATTCGACTGCGCTGCCTGCCATACCGTGGATAACTGGTCGGCGAGGTATCGGGGTCCTCATCCGGATGTCGGGGATGACGATGATGGCGGCAGAGGCATCAATCACGGCGGCGCGTCATGCCAGGATTGCCATACCAAGACGTTGCACAGCGCGACGTGTCTGGCCTGCCATAACAGCAACAATCCCGACGATGATGGCGACAACAGGGATGACGACGACGATTAAAAAACAATTCCCCATCCATGAATGGGGAGTTGTAAGGTGCCAAGGGTTTCTTGCCGCCAGACTCTCCTCCTGAAACTCCACCTCCGGATCCACCAGGTATCGGTATGTAGCCGGGATGCACGCTGCAGGAGTTCCTGGTCTTCGAACCTGGTTTTCTCATTTCTTAGGATGTGATTGAGCACATCGAGATACTCCCCTCCATGCTAGCCGATGATTGTCAGGAAATTATGCAGAACTCATGTTTTTCTTGACAGAGATGGAGCCAGACATAGAAATCAAGTGCGCAACCAGACGCTCATCTACCCGCCTGGGCCGGTGATCGATGTTTCGTCATGTCGACCGTTCCTTGAATTCAGAAGAATTGCCTATAATTGACGCTATCCAGTTATAGGGCAACCGCCTCCAATAGGAAATCCTTCATGACAACGTTCACCTTCAATTCACGCCGTTCACCGGTATATGGCCGGAATGGGATGGTCGCCACCTCCCAGCCGCTTGCCACCGCGGCGGGGCTGGAAATCCTGTCCCAAGGGGGGAACGCCGCTGACGCCGCGGTGGCAGCCGGAGCGGCGCTCAATGTGACCGAGCCAACCTCCACGGGCATCGGCGGCGATATGTTCGCCCTTTATTATTCAGCAGAGACGAAACGCGTGACCGCTCTGAATGGATCTGGACGCGCCCCCGCTGCGCTGACACTGGACCGGTTGAGAGAGGGCGGCTTTTCCAGCGACCTGCCCCCGTTCCATGCACACACGATCACAGTCCCGGGCGCCTGCGCAGGCTGGTTTGACCTGGTCGAGAGGCATGGCTCCCTTGCCATGGGAGAGATCCTGGCTCCGGCGATCCGGCTTGCCAGGGATGGCTTTCCGGTTGCACCGGTGACAGCCAATTCCTGGAAGTGGGGTGCACAGGGCCAGTTGAAGGAGGCCTTGAACGGACACGAGCTCACCATCGACGGCCGGGCGCCTCTGGCAGGAGAGATCTTCCGCAACCCGAACCTTGCCCGAACCTTCGTGACCCTCGCCCAGGATGGCCGGGATGCCTTTTACCAGGGAGAGATCGCCCGGGCCATCGTCGCCGTGATCCGCGAGGCAGGCGGGAGCATGACACTCGACGATCTTGCCACTCATACGTCAACGTGGGAGGAGCCAATCTCAGTCACGTATCGTGGATTGCGCGTTCATGAATGTCCGCCCAACGGGCAGGGGATCACAGCCCTGATCGCGCTGAATATCCTGGGAGGTTTCGACTTAAGTTCGCTCGACCTTCTGTCCACCGAAAGACTGCACCTGATGATCGAGTCCATGCGCCTGGCCTTTGCGGATGCGCGCTGGTATGTTGCTGATCCCCGCTTTTCATCCGTACCCCTGGAACAGCTGCTCTCGAACGAATATGCATCAGAACGGCGAAAATTGATCGACACAACTCGTGCTACGATCGACCCCAGGCATGGCACACCCGTTACCTCTTCTGGAACCGTCTATCTCAGCGTTGTAGACAAATCTGGCAACGCCTGTTCATTCATCAACAGCAATTACTGGGGCTTTGGCACGGGTATCGTGCCCAGGGGATTCGGATTCACGCTGCACAACCGCGGACATAACTTCCGGCTTGACCCAGGCCATCCCAATGCCCTTGAACCGGGTAAGCGCCCTTATCATACGATCATCCCCGCGCTGGTGACTCGCGAGGATGATTCGTTGTACGCTTCCTATGGTGTGATGGGCGGCTTTATGCAACCGCAGGGTCACGTCCAGGTGTTGTCGGCACTCGTCGATCATGGACTCGATCCACAATCAGCGCTGGACCTGCCGCGCTTTTGCATCGATGTGGAAGAGTCCGGCGGACGCGTGGCGCTCGAAGAAGGGATCCCGGCTGGTGTGATGAAGGAGCTGCAAGCGATGGGACATCCTGTCTACCCGGTCAGCGGCTTCAGCCGCTCCATCGTTGGCCGGGGACAGGCCATCCTGCGGGATCCGGAAACTGGTGTTCTGTGCGCGGGAAGCGATCCCCGCGCTGACGGCTGTGCGATGACGCTCTGATTACTCATCCATTTTGCCGAGCCAGCCCTTGCGCTCCATCCACTTGACGAATTCCAGCACCGGTGAGATGGTCAGCGATAGTGCAAAGATGATCGCCCAGTCCACGAGCGGCAGGCTGAAGGTGTTGAACGGCTCATGCAGGGCCGGAATGTAGATGATCAGCAGCAGCAGGATGATCTCCCAGACGATCGCAATGTTCAGCCACTTGTTGGCGAAGGGCTTATCGAACACCGAGTTCCGGTCGGAGCGGAAGTTGTACGCTTTGAAGAACTGGATCAGGACCAGGGATACGAAGGTCATGGTCATGGCCTCCTCCAGGCTGCGTCCGGAGTTGTAGGCCCAGGCAAACAATCCCAGGTTGATGAGCGTGGACCACAGACCGCCGGCGACCATCAGTGAGACCACCGGTCTCGTGAAGATGCCGGTGCGGGGGTTGCGCGGCTTGCGCTTCATCAGGTCCTTTTCCGGCGGGTCGATCGAGAGGGCCAGCGCCGGCAGGCCGTCGGTGGCCAGGTTCACGTAGAGGATCTGGACGGCGGTCAGCGGGATGGGCAGACCGAGCAGGGCCGAGCCGGCCATCAGACCGATCTCGCCGATGTTCGAGGAGAGCAGGTACATCAGGTATTTCTTGATGTTCCCAAAGACACCGCGCCCCTCTTCCACCGCGGCGACGATCGACGCGAAGTTGTCGTCGGTCAGGGTCATCTCGGCGGCTTCCTTTGTGACGTCGGTGCCGGTAATGCCCATGGCGATGCCGATATCGGCTTTCTTGAGGGCGGGCGCATCGTTCACGCCGTCGCCGGTCATGGCAACGATGTGCTCGTTCGCCTGCAGGGCGGTCACCACGCGCAGTTTGTGCGCAGGTGAAACACGCGCGTACACTTCGATATCCTCCACTTCCCGCTTGAAATCCTCGTCGGAAATCTCGTTCAATTCCGCGCCGGTGACCACGCGTCCTCGTTTCAGCAGGCCCAGCTCGCGCGCCACCGCTTCGGCAGTTACCGGGTGGTCGCCGGTGATCATCACAGGCCGGATCCCAGCCTGTTCACAGACCACGATCGCCTGCTTTGCTTCGGGACGCGGCGGATCGATCATTCCGGCCAGCCCCAGGAAGATCATGTCGTGCTGGGCGGTCTTGATCTCAGCATCCGGCTTGGACGCTATGCCGAGGACGCGCAAGGCGTTCCCGGCCATATCGCGGGCGACGGTCACGATCTTATTCCGGGCAGCATCATCCAGTGGTTTGACTCCGTCTTCGGTCAGAATCTGAGTGCAGTTATCCAGGATGATTTCAGGCGCGCCCTTGGTATAGGCAACAATCCCATTCGGTGTGTCATGCAGGGTGGTCATGCGTTTCGTTTCGGAGGTGAAGGGGATCTCCTGTTTACGCGGGAACTCCCTGTCGAGTGCTTCCTTCTCCAGTCCGGCCTTGGCTGCCGCGACAACGAGCGCGCCTTCCGTGGGATCGCCTTTGATATCCCAATTCCCGCCCGGATCGTTATGGGTATTCGGCTCGATGATTGCATCGGATGCCAGCGTGGCAGCGGTCAGCAACTGCCTGAGCTCCTTGGGGGGGGCGATGGCTGCCGAGCCATTCGTGGAAAACTCTCCCATGGGAGCGTATCCCGATCCGCTGACGGAGTAGGTCTTTCCGGCCACATACAATTTCCGCACGGTCATCTCATCCTTGGTCAGGGTACCGGTCTTATCCGAACAGATGACAGACGTGCTGCCCAGCGTTTCCACCGCTGGAAGGCGGCGGATCAGGGCGTGGCGCTTAACCATTTTTTGCACCCCGATGGCCAGCGAGATGGTCACGACCGCCGGAAGGGCTTCCGGCACAACGGCCACGGCCAGGGCAATGCCAAAGATCAGCATGTCAATGAACGGCTGGCCGCGCAGCAATCCCAGTACGACGATGATAGCGACCACAACGAAGGCGGCACGCGCCAGCGCCGTGCCCACTCTATCCAGATTCTGTTGAAGTGGTGTCTTCCCGGTTTCGACCGTTTGCAGGAGCTGGGCGATCTTTCCGAACTCACTCTGCATGCCGGTGCCAACGACCAATGCCTTGCCCCGGCCATAGGTGGCAGCGGTGCCGGCATAGACCATGTTCCTGCGGTCGCCAACCGGCAGGTCCTTCGCTTCGAGCGGGTCGGCATGTTTTTCGATCGGCATGGACTCGCCGGTCAGAGCGGCTTCCTCCACCTGCAGGTTGATCGATTCGATAATGCGCCCATCGGCCGGGATCCGGTCGCCAGTATGCAGGATGACCACATCGCCTGGAACCACCTCGCGGGCCGGGACCTGGATTTCCTTCCCGTCGCGGATGACCGAGGCTGTGGGCGCAGCCATCTGCCGCAGCGCTTCAATGGCCCGCTCGGCGCGATACTCCTGAATAAACCCGAGCAGGACGGCGAATAAAACGATCACCGCAATGACGATCGACTCGACGCCATGGCCCAAAAAGAGTGAAAGAATAGTTGCGCCGAGCAGGATCAGGATCAGAACATTTTTAAATTGATCGAGCAGGATGCTCCAGGCGGATATTCGCTGAGCCGACTGGATCTCGTTCGGGCCGTATTTTTCAGCCCGCTCCGCAGCTTCCTTTTGACTGATACCGGCTGGCTTGCTGTTTAGCGCTTCATACGATTGATCGATGGTTTTGGCATGCCAGAGTGTATTCTGTTCCATACAGGTATGTAATCTCCTTGTCGATTTTGGCTTTCCTCTTGCAGAGGTGCCGGCCCGTGTGGGTCCGTAGTAGGCAGTGATAACAAAAAAAAAGACCACCGCCAGAAGGCGATGGTCTTGCACTTTCTACCAGACAACCGGGAAATCTCTTTCCGTCATGACGGCTGCCCGACCCGAACGAATTCGGGGGCTACTCCCCATCGGAGTGAACATAGTTTACAGCAGAAACGCGGCTGAGTCAAATGCAGGTCCGGTTTAGGCGAGAGGGCATTGCAATCTGCGGATAGCCATTGCAGGTAGGCATTGGAATTACTTGAATAATAGCAAGAAAACAATCAATCCGTTCAATCGTGGGCAGGCCAGACATTGGGTCGCGGCCGTTGCAGATCTGCCGGCAGCTGACCGATGAAAGCTAGTACTGGTAAAACCCTCTCCCGCTTTTCCTCCCCAGATATCCGGCGTCCACCATTTTCCTCAGCAGCGGCGCAGGGCGGTATTTATCCTCACCCAGGTCACGCTGCAGGACTTCCATGATGAAGAGCACCACATCCAGCCCGATCAGATCCGCCAGGGCAAGCGGGCCCATGGGATGGTTCATTCCCAGCTTCATGACCGCGTCGATGGCTTCCGGTGTGCCGACATTTTCCTGCAGGGCGAAGATCGCTTCATTGATCATCGGGCAGAGGATCCGGTTGGAGATAAAGCCGGGTGAGTCGTTGGCAGCCCAGGCTTCCTTGCCCATGACTTTGCAGAGCTCGAGTGTGGTGGCGAGCGTCTCTTCACTGGTGCCAAGACCTTTGATCACTTCCACCAGCTTCATCAGGGGGACAGGATTCATAAAGTGCATGCCAATGACTTTATCCGGTCGTTTCGTGGCGGCGGCGATCTTGGTGATCGAGATCGAGGAGGTGTTCGAGGCGAGGATCACATCTTCCCGCGCGGCAGAATCCAGTTCTTTGAAGATTTTGAACTTCAGCTCCGGGTTTTCCGTAGCGGCCTCGATGACGAAGTCTGCTGTGGGGAGGGAGTCGTAGGAGGAGACAAAGGCGATCTTGTCCGCACCGGCTTTCTGATCGGCAGTGAGGGTGCCTTTTTCCAGCAGTCTGGTCGTGGATTTTGCAATGGCAGCTTTGGCTTTTTCAAGGGCAGCCGGCATCACGTCCATGCAGGTGACGTCATAGCCGGATGTGGCCGCGACCTGGGCGATGCCGTTGCCCATCGTTCCCGAACCGATGACAAAGATATGTTTGATGGTCATTGTGGCTCCAGGGGGAGGTAGACTGGGAAACAGGTAGACACGGAAATAAGTAGACATGTAGATAGGAACACATGTATACCTGTCTATTTACTCATCTACCCATGCCGATCCCGCCAGATTTTATAGTTGTTCCGAATTTGCTCGATATGCCCCGGGATATGTGCCGAATAAATGTTGATCCACTGTTCGAAAGTATAGGGCTCGTCATATTCAGGGTGCTTCACCCAATGATCGAAGACATTCTCGGGTTGTTTTTTGAGCAGGGCATAAGTGGTCTTGCGCACGAGCCGGAGGGTTTCCAGGGCATCCTCATAACTTTGATCGTGATAATCCAGCTCTCGGGTCCACTTATCCTGGTCGTAGCCCATCAGTGTTCCGCCCGGCTCGACGATCAGCTTGCGGGCGCGCAGGGCGGCATTCGATTCAGAGTCCGCCAGGTGGATGAGCACCTCGTGGACACTCCATTCCCCAGGCTCCGGCTTAAACGTCCACATCTCGCGTGGGATGTCCTGGAGCGCCTGGATGAGGAGGTCGTAGCCTCGTCCATAGAGCTCGATCTTTTCTTCGCGTTCCTGTGCGTTCATGGAATATCCTTGTTTAAAGGTAGAACGTTTAACGTTGGAACGTTTAAACGCGAGAACCTGTAAACATCTTAACTTTCCATCTCCACAGCCATCGCCACTGCCTCACCGCCACCCAGGCACAGGGAGACAATGCCTCTCTTGAGATTTCTGTCTTTCAACGCATAGAGCAGAGTCGTCAGTGTGCGCGCCCCGCTGGCGCCCAGAGGATGTCCCAGAGCGATCGCACCGCCGTTGACGTTGACCTTGCTCCAGTCCCAACCCTGGTCAGCAAGCGCATAGCCATCGGCCAGGACCTGGGCGGCGAAGGCCTCATTGAGCTCGATCAGGTCGACATCGTTCAGGGTCCAGCCGATCTTTTTCAGCAGCTTGGGGATGGCATAAGCAGGCGCGGCGAACAGATATTTCGGCTCGACCGCGGCCTGGGCAGATCCAACGATCCAGGCCATGGGTTTCAGATTGTGCGCCTCTGCATAGGCGCGGGAGGAGAGAACGACCGCCGCCGCTCCATCATTCATGGGAGATGAATTTCCGGGAGTGACTTTGCCGTCCGCTTTGAAGGCAGGCTTGAGCCGGGACAGCGCCTCCAGTGACGTATCCTTACGTGGACCCTCGTCGCGGTCCACGGTGGTGATCTCGCCTTTTCGTCCGGGGATCTGGACGGGAACGATCTCGGCGTCGAACCGGCCTGTCTCCTGCGCCTCGACCGCCTTCTGGTGGGATTGCAAAGCAAACTGGTCCATCGCCTCGCGCGTGACCTCGTATTCATCTGCAATGAATTCCGCGGCATTGCCCATGCCCCAGTTCTCGAACGGGTCCCAAAGACCGTCATACAGCAGGGCGTCGGTGAGCGGCTGGTTTCCGAACTTCAGCTCGCCCGAACGTCCCGCGACCAGATACGGCGCGCGGCTCATCGACTCGAATCCGCCGGCGACGAAGAGGTCCGCGTCGCCTGAGCGGACAGCCTGAGAAGCGAACATCGCCGCCTTGAGTCCCGACCCGCAGACCTTGTTGATGGTGCTAGCACTGACCGTCGCCGGGATGCCGCTCAGGATGCCCGATTGGCGCGCCGGAGCCTGCCCCTCGCCGGCCTGCACGACATTACCCATGATCACTTCTTCGATCTCCGCAGGATTGATGCCTGCCCGCTCGACTGCAGCTCTGACCGCGATCGCACCCAGCTGAGTTGCCGGCACGCTGCTCAGTGCCCCCTGGAACCTCCCGATCGGCGTGCGCGCCGCGGACAGGATCACAGCATCGTTTTCCTTTGCCATCCTACCTCCTTTAGCAAGTTTAACGATTCCATTATAAAGCCAATACCGGGCTGCATACCGAAAGGGAGAATCTATTACAATCCAGTTATGGACAACTCTGGATCTTCCATCTATGAAATGCTCGGCGGCGAAACGGGGTTACGCTCCCTGGTGAACCGGTTCTATGACATTATGGATTCATCTCCTGAAGCGGAGCGAATCCGGGGTTTTCATGCCAACAGCCTGAAACAATCCCGTGAGAAGTTGTTCCTGTTTCTCTCCGGCTGGTCCGGCGGACCATCGTTGTATGTGGAGCGCTTTGGACATCCCCGGCTGCGGATGCGGCACATGCCGTTCCCGATCGGGTCTGTGGAACGCGATCAGTGGCTATGGTGCATGAACAAAGCCCTGGACGAGAGCGGACTGGACCCGCGTCTGGTGGAGCTCCTCAAGAACCGCTTCGCCCAGACGGCGGATTTTATGAGAAACAAGCCGGAAGATCTGATCAACCCTCGAGATGTTTCATCGCCTCCCGCCGGCTGAGCGGATGAAGCGGCGTGGACCTGACGAATTTCGTCACGGCTTTCGGATCGATCCGGGCATACTGCCGGAGCGACCAGCCGATGGCCTTGTTGATAAAGAATTCCTTTGAATCCAGATTTTCACGGATGATCTCGGACAACAGATCGAAGTCCGTTTCTTTCTTATAGTTAAGCTGAAACAGAATGCACGCCCGCCTCAACCAGAAATTATCTGACATTCGCCACTTCGCCAAATATTTTTCCCGGACCGCCGGGTGCCTCTTGAAATGTACCCCCAGCGGACCGCCTGAGATAGTATCCACCGTGTCCCACCAGGGTTTGGTAACGATCATGTATTCGATGGTTTTGATGAAGGTAGCGGGCAGCTCCTGTTCGGCCCGGCTTAGGAAACCGTTGGCGGCATACTGGAACTCGCGCTGAGGCAGAGACCATAACTCCCGGAGGATCACGTCCAGCTCACGAATAGGTGGTTTACCGTTTGAGGCGATGAATTCCTTCATCAGCCCCTTGAACTGCGGTGACTTGATCCCCAGGTACTCAAACTGGTCGCGCATGTATTTCTTCATCGGCCCGGCCTGGGCTGGACTGGCGTTTTGTTCGAGCAGGCTTTTTAGTGAAGCAACGTAGGGGTGCATGATTTCTCCTTTGGAGTGCAGGAGCTCGTGTGCCCCCTGGGGTATGCCCCTGCAAAGCCAACGGCGAGCCGTTGGACTCCATATTTATTCTGGTACCGGCGTATCTTCAGGGTCATAAGGCTGGACAAAATTGACCTGCCAGCGGCCATCGCCCTGATCGCCTACATTTGAATAGGGTGTGACGATATGGATCCAGGTCCGGCCGGGATGGAGAGGGACAAGATTCCCCCGTGCATCTACAAAGTGCATAGGCCGGACCAGGCCGGTCGTCTTTTCCCATTCACGGTTCGCGGTGGTCCAGTAGATTTTGATCACCTGTCCGTCGCGGAAGAGGTAGGCAAAGTTCTTTTGTCCCAGGGTGAAATCGACTTCAAGCTGGTTGTGCCGATAGCGGTTGTGCTCGGCCAGGAGGACGATCACATTCTCAAATGCCAGCTGACGCTGAGATAGCCTGTCAAACGCCGGGACCAGAGATCCCGTTCCGTCGGCGAGATCGGTCCAGCGCAGGTAGGTCCCTGAAACAGGATCATACTGCCAGGCAGATTGGGTGTAGGCATGGTAGTGGACAAGAATGTCTGTTGCCGGTGTACCCCCTTCAGGTACCTCCTCTGAAAACAGGTTGCCGGAATAATTGACAGGTTGTCTGGGATTCAGGTTCTCTTCGGCAAGCTCGCGCAGGCGGGTAACAGGCAGCAGCGCGCTGTTGGGCGTGGTCTTGTCGACGCCGAAGACGATCTCGCAGGCGTCAAGCATCTCGCCGATATCCCAGGCCGCGCTGGCATAAACGAGACAGCTGTTCGGGAACATCCGTCCGATCTGGTTGTAAGTCAGCCGCCCGGAGCGGATCGGTCCTACATAATCTACAGCTGGGATGTACCAGGGTGTGGCGGTCGCGGCGGGGTTCGGGGTGGCGATCGTTCCCTCGGACAGGATGAGGCCCGCGTCCCAGTGCGAGGCGGTCGAGCCGGCATGGAAGATTTTTGTCTCGCCGTTGAGGCTCACATCGCTGTCGAGATCGTCGTCGCCGAGGTCCGGTTGTGTGAATTGATAGGAATCTGTTTTCTCCACCTGTATTAGGACATCCCCGCCTGGATGGTCAAATGCATAATAACCATTCGAGTCTGTGCCGGTCTCTTCCAGTAGTTGGCGACTGCCTCCATCCAGCAGACGGACGCACACGCCGCCGACGCCCGCCTCCCAGGCATCCTGGCGGCCGTTGGCGTTCTCGTCGAGCCAGACACGGTTCCCGATCCAATCTCCCGCCGGACGAGTAATCTCCTCCCGCATCTCACATCCGCCGGTGATATGGGGGATCGAGCGTGGATAGTCTCCGTAAAAGACGTTCATAAAACGGGTCGCCCCCTCGCCGATATACAGCTCGTAGACCCATGCTGCGAAGCCAGGACCTGCCTGCGGCCGGGTCGTGACCGGCATATTGCTGATCGAGACGAGGACGGCGGGCAGATCGAGCAGGGATGGATCCTGCACCGCCCGCCCGGTGAGGGGATTCACGCCGGCTGGAAAATCGTCCAGCTCAGGCCCATAGGGAACGGGCGAAAGGCGCGGCTGGGGTGTGGAAGTTAATGTGGGGCTTGCTGTCGGCGCAAGAGTCGCTGTATGTTTAGGAGGCGGTGTGCGAGTTGCAGTTGGCTGAAAGGTCTGCGGACTGGAGGAACAGGCGGCCAGGATGAGAAAAAGAACTAAAGTTGCTGCACGGCGCATATCCCGATTATAGCCCTGGGAGGGGTGCCTGCGTCAGGATGTGTCTTCACTCCAATTTCGCGCCTTCCGGCGGGACGAATCGCGCCCGGAAAATGCCGGATTTCAGGTCCTCGAGATACGATTGCTGGGAAAAGAGGATGACCCAGGTTTTGCCCGGCTTGAGCGCGGCAGGCGTACCATCCAGGTTGACAAAGCGCATCGGCAATCCGCGCCCGGTCTCCTGCTGGTATTCCGTTGCGAAAGTGCTCCACCTGATTTCGTACATGCGCCCGTCACGGAAGTGATAGGCCTTGCCCTGGTTGCCCGGAGCAAGGTTAATGTCTAAAATGGTCGGCGTGTGCACAATGTGCTCGGCAAACATCAGGATGACGTTTTCGTACTGCACCTGCCTGCCGTTGAGCCGGTCTACCAGGGAATGAAGCTGGCCGGCGGTTGCAGGGTTGGATTCATCGATATACCGCCACCAGGACTCAGAGGCCGCGTCGTAGGCCCATTTCGATTGGTTGAGCCAGCCCCAGTATTCCTGTAGCTCTGTCACCGGCTGGCCACCGGCGGGTGGAGCGTCGGAAAATGCGTTGCTCGCATAATTAAAATCGCGGCTGTCCTCTTTGACTTGCTCCGCAATTTTTTCCAGGCGTTCCAGCGACAGTCTTGCGCCTCCGTTATCGACCGTATGAGTCACCATGGCGCATCCGGGGATCTGCGCCCGCACCACCGGGTCGGCTCCCGCATAGATCAGGCAGCTGTCCTCATACATTCGGGACATGTAACGATAGAAGATCCGCCCGGAACGAATGGGACCAAATACCGCCTCCGGAAGCTCCTGCTCTGGATTTGGCGTTGGCGCCATTCCAGACGAGACGACCAGGCCTGCGTCCCAGAACAGAGCTGAAGAGGTTGAGACATCGATACCTGTGATTCGACCGGAGGATCGGTCCACATCACTGTCGGCCCCCTCCTCGCCGGCATTTTGCCGGGTAAATTCCAGCCACGAGGGGAGGATGAACTCGAGGCTGTATGTGCCTGCTTCCACGGGGAAACCGAAATAGCCGTTGCTGTCGGTGGTGGTCTGCTGCAGGCGGGTTCCGTTCTCATCCAGCAGGTGGATGCAGATCCCGCCGATCCCTTCCTCGCGCGGCTCCTGGACGCCGTTCCCGTTCATATCCTGCCAGACACGATTGCCCAGGAGGATATCAGCCTGTGCTACGGGTTCTGTACGCACGTCGCACTCGCCGACCAGCGGGATCTCCGGCGCGGGGAACTCACCATACACTACGGCGAGATGTCGCGTGGCGCCTTCCGTGATGTAAAACTCATACACGATCGGTGTAAAGAATAAGCCCGATTGCGGACGGGACTGCGGCGGGAAGTGTGTCACAGAAAGAAGCATCGCAGGATAGTCCAGCCGCGCCGGGTCTGAGACGGGCTGTCCGGTGAGAGGATTGTAGCCTTCGGGAAACGGGTCAGGTCCATATGTGACCGGCAGCGGAATCGATTGGGATGTGGGGAGGCCAGTCGGAATGGGACTTGGAAGAACTGTCGGTAGAGTAGTTGGAAGAGCAGTCGATGCAACTGTTGGGAGTCGTTCGGGAGAATTTCCGGGTTGCGTGGCTGTTGAGGCGGGGCTGGTACAGGAGGAGAGTAAAAACAGGAGCAGCAGGAGTGTATTTATTTTTCTAAATGAAATTATGTTCATTTATAACAGGACGAGGATGGGTTGGAAAGTGTTTCATGAGGATCGGTTATGGTCCGCTGACCCTTCTTTCCTATTTTGCCCCGGGCGGCTGGTGAAACTGCAGCAGCCATTCACCTGTCGATCGTTCGGTGACAGCCGTTTCAGGGGTAACAACGATGATCCAGGTGTGGCCGGGCCTCAGCGGGAAGGGAGTCTGCTCATCGGGGTGGAAAAACCGGATCGGCTTGCGGCGCCCCGATTCGATCTCCTCTTCGCTGGCCACCGTGCTCCAGCGGATTTCATATTTTCTACCATCGCGGAACAGGATCGCATCCCCCACCCAATCCTGCTCGAGGTGAATGCTCAAGTTGGTGGGCGAGACGACCTCATGCTCTGCATATAAGACGATCACATTCTCAAAATGCAACTGGCGGCCGTTCAGCCGGTCGATTTCCGGGTGGACCTCGCCGGCGGTCTGCGGATCGGCAAGGTCCACGTAGCGCCACCAGCTCTGGTAGACCGGGTCATAGACCCAGGCGGACTGGTTGAGCCAGGCGATGTAGACATGGAGCCGTGAAGCCTCCGCGCCGCCGGTGGGTGGCTCGCTTGAATATGTGTTGCTTGTGTAATCGATCGGCAGGTCGGTGGAACGGTTGCCCTTTGTGTACCCGATCATCTCATCGATACCCAGCATATAGCCGCCGCCCTGGATGTCGTGATGGACGAATGCACACTGCGGCAGTTCCACCAGCACTTCCGCCGAGGCAAAGGCATAGATCAAACAGGATTCGGGGAGAAACGCAGCGATATCGGCATAAACCAGCCGCCCCGACCGGACCGGTCCAACTTTGGCGGGCGGAAGCTCGGAGGTGGAAACCGGTAGGTCTACCGGGATGAGGCCTGCGTCCAGGTCGAGAACGGATGAAGCGACATTCAGCGGGCCGGACCAACCCGAGGCGGGGTCCACGTCACTGTCCTGTTCCTCGCTCCAGGTGTCCCTATGGGTGAATTCCATCCCGTCCGGTTTTGCGATGGCGATCTTATAGACTCCCGGCTCGACGTTGAAGCCATAATAGCCATTCGAATCGGTGGTTGTCTGTTGAAGCAGTTGATCGTTCGAATCGTACAGGTTCACACAAACGCCGCCAATGCCGTTCTCCCAGGCTTCCTGGATGCCGTTCTCGTTTTTGTCATGCCAGATCCGATTGCCGAGGAGCAGGCTCGTTTGGGTAAAGATCTCTCTTCGAACTTCGCAACTACCGGTCAGTGAAATTTCCGGTTCCGGGAATCGACCATAGAATGTAGTCAGAAAACGGGTTGCGCCTTCGGTGATGTAGATCTCGAATACATAAGGGGCAAAGGACAAACCCGCCTGCGGGCGCGCCGTGACCGGAAAATGGGAAATAGAGACCAGCGCCGCCGGGATCTGCAGCAAAGACGGATCTTCGACAGGCAACCCCGTCAGCGGGTTGATGACCTCCACGTAAGGAGTTGGTTCAGCCGTCGCTGGGGTCGGAGAGCTCTCTGGTGGAAGAGTTCTGGTTGCAATGTCTGTTTGATTGGGTGAAGGAATTTCCCCCGTAGGGATGGCCGGATTGCAATTGCTAAGGACGAAAGATATAAGAATAAATGGAAGGATAGAAAAGGGGTGAGCAGATGGAAGCATTCGAATGGTTCACGGGAACACAGAGAAAGAACAGACTGAGTGGTTAGTCTGATATTGCTTCAAACCCCCGCTTGACACGCTGATAGGTCGTCTCCAGTGCCTCCGGCAGGACGCGCGTATCGCCCAGGATGGACATGAAATTGGTATCCCCGGCCCAGCGCGGCACAATGTGAATGTGGACGTGAGACTTGACTCCTGCACCTGCTGCTTCGCCGATGTTCGCACCCATGTTAAAGGCCTGAGGATGATAAATATTCCGCAGAACAGCCATACAGCGTGCAGTCAACTCCATCATCTCGGCGCGGGTCGCAGGGTCGAGCTGCTCGAGGTTCGGCTGATGATCGATCGGGACCACCATCAGATGACCGCTGGTGTATGGATAGCGGTTGAGGATTACAAAGGCGCGCTCGCCGCGGAACGCGATCAGGTTCTCGGCGCTGTCTTCCTTTGCCTGCGCAGAGCAAAAGATACAACCATCGGCTTTACTGCTTTCGATATATTCCATACGCCACGGTGACCAGATGTGATTCATAGGATGGTCGAATTGTAGCAGAATTATTCGCCAGAATAATCATGGAGTTTTGAAGAATTTCACAGAATTTTTCCTGGGGAAACACAGAATTAAGGTCCAGATCATCCTACATTTCAGATAATCATAATAGAAGGTTCCTGCTCTTTTCTGTTTCTTTTTCCGCCTCCATCCTTCCGAATTCATCGTTTTTCGATTATCCTCGCGCCGATGCAGCCCACCCTTTTTCCCGCCCAGCAATGGACCGTTTCCAAACTGACATTCTTCATCCGCCGGCTTCTGGAAGAGAACGAAGTTTTACAGGATGTTTGGGTGCAGGGGGAGATCTCGAATCTTTCGCGCCCCGCTTCAGGACATGTCTATTTCACACTGAAGGATTCGAACGCCGCACTGAAATGTGTGATGTGGAAGACGTCCGCGGCCCGGCTGCGGATGGGACTGCAGGATGGCATGGAAGTCGAAGTCCATGGGAGGATCGGCGTCTATGAGGTCAGCGGCCAATACCAGCTCTATGCAGATGCGATCCGCCCGGTCGGCGAAGGAGCGCTGTACCAGGAGTTCATACGCCTCAAGTCCATGCTGGAGGCGGAAGGGCTGTTCGCTCCGGAGCGCAAACGCTCGATCCCCATGCTGCCGGGAAAGATCGGCATCGTCACCTCAGCGACAGGCGCGGCGCTACGGGACATGCTCAACACCCTTGGCCGGCGATTGCCCACTGTGGAAGTGATCCTGGCCCAATCCCCGGTGCAGGGAGTGGATGCGCCGCCGGCTCTGGTCAAAGCCATTCAATCCCTCAACAACCAATCCCCGGATGTCATCATCCTGGCCCGCGGCGGCGGCTCCATTGAGGACCTGTGGGCGTTCAACGATGAACGCGTGGTGCGGGCGGTGGCCGGCTCACGGATTCCAATCATCTGCGGGGTCGGCCACGAAACGGATTTCACCCTCTCCGATTTCGCTGCCGACCTGCGCGCGCCAACACCCACGGCGGCAGCCGAGCTGGCCACCCAGATCACCCTGCTGGACCTGCTGGCCCAGCTGGAGAATTACCGCAGCCGCCTGAATACGGCAGCCCTCAGCCTGCTTGCCGACAGGCAGAATATCCTCTCGTCTCTGACGGCGGCGCTTCGCTATGCGTCACCGGAACGCCGCATCCAATCAGAGCGCCAGCGTGTGGATGAGCTCGCGCGGCGCGTGTACTCGTCCCTGCTTCACCGCATCCAGCTGCAATCGGCACACGTCAACGGGATGGAGCGGCGGCTTGAGGCCCTCAATCCACTGGCGGTGCTGGGGCGCGGCTATGCCGTTGTGACACGAAAGGATAATGGCAGTGTTGTATCCCGCGTCGAGCAGGCAGCCGGGGAAATGAGGGTCCGGGTCAGCGATGGAGAGTTTGACGTCAGGCATTCACGCTGAATGATGCGTGCCGGCCTGGAATAATTATTTTTTATCATTGGCGCTTTGTCTGCGCTACACTCCGCTAGATGCGGGGATCAGGAGTACTCATGCCAAAATCATCTTCGAAACACACGCACAAGCCCGTTGAAGAATTAACGTACGAAGAAGCCCTCGTCGAGCTGGAGGAGATCGTGTCCCAGCTGGAAGGGGAGCAGAACCAGCTCGAGGAGTCGATCAAGCTGTTCGAGCGAGGGCAGGCCCTGGCGGCGCGCTGCGGCGTGCTTCTCGAAGCCGCGGAGCTCAAGGTCAAGCAGGTTGTCGGCGATGTCATCCTTCCCTTCGAGGAAGAGTCTGAATGAATTTCCTCGATGTCCTGCAAAACAGGGTATTGATTGCCGGGCTTTCTGCCTGGGCTCTGGCCCAGATCATCAAAATCCCTCTCGATTACCTGCGCACGCGCCGCTGGAACTGGGCCCTGCTCTTCACTACGGGCGGGATGCCCAGCTCCCATTCTTCCCTGATGACCGCCACCACGCATGCCATCGGCCTGTATCAAGGATTTTCCAGCCCGGTATTCGCGATGGCGGTGGCGATCACAATGATCGTGATCTACGATGCGGCCAACGTCCGCAGGCAGGCCGGCATCCATGCCCAGCGCATCAACGTGATCTTTGACGAATTGCTGCGCGGGCATCCCATCAATGAGAGGGATCTGCGTGAAGTCCTCGGACACACTCCGCTGGAAGTGGTCGGCGGCATTTTACTCGGCCTGGCTGTTGCAACAGGCCAGTGGCTGCTCTGGAAGTAAACAACAAAAAGGAGAAAACATGGAAGAACTGGTCGCACTCGTCATGAAGAAAACAGGCCTGCCCAGGGAAACAGCGCAGGTCGCCGTCAAAACAGTGATCGATTTCCTCAAGAAGAAGCTGCCTGCCCCGGTGGGCGCCACAATCGATAGTTTCCTGAAAGGGAAAGGCCAGGTGGCCGCAACGGCCGGCATGCTTGGCGGATTGCTGGGCGGAGCAAAAAAGAAGAAATAAACACAGGCAACAGGGCTCTGCCGCCTTTGTCGTTTCATGACATCCCTGTAATTCATCCAGAAGGGGAGCGGCGAAGCCTGCCTGCAAGCGCCCCAAGCATCATCCGGACTTCGGGGACGCGGAAGATCAGGACTCCCGCCAGATAGAGGAGTCCTCCAAGCGCGACCCCCCCTAAAGCGACGATCCAGCGGTTCCAGCCGCCCGCCGCCTCGAGCCACCACCACAGGCCGACCGCCATCCCCAGCGCGGCGCCGGCAAAGCGGACAAAACCGCGCCCGATGTGTTTACCGTCGATTCCATTCAGGCGCCTGCGCATAAAGACGAACAGGGCCGCTGCTTCGAGGGCCGTGGCAAAGGAATTGGCCAGCGCCAGCCCGCCGAGAGGCAGCCAGCCGATCTGCGCGAACCATCTGGAAAAAATGAAGCTAAACAGGACATTCAGTCCCATGGCGATCGTGCCAATGAACACCGGCGTGCGGGTATCCTGCTGGGCGTAAAAGGCCCGGGTCAGGATCTCCATGACCGAGTGGCCAACGAGCCCGGCCGCGTACCAGAGCAGCGCCCAGGCGACAAGCTGGACATCCTGTTCGTCGAAGCTGCCACGCTGGTACAGCGCCGAGATCAATGGCTCGCGCAGGAGCATCAATCCGACGCTGGCGGGCAGCGACAACAGCAACACACCTCGCAATGAGGCGGCCAGGGAGGCGCGCATCTCGTCCACTTTGCCAAGAGCATGCTGGGCGGAGAAGGTCGGCATGGCGGCAATC
>DASUOS010000381.1:0-4943 GCA_036276515.1 Anaerolineales bacterium
GTAGAGCAGCTGCAGCACCGCGGTGATGAGGCCGGCCACATAGGTCATGGCGGCTGCGTTCAAAACCGCGTTCACGCCGCGCCGTTCTTCCTCGGTCTGGATGATGCCGGTCGCGTAGAGCAGCTCCTTGGCACGCGCCGAAGCGTTGAACTCCACAGGCAGGGTGGCCAGGGCAAACACGGCGCCGCCCGAGAAGACAAGCACGCCCAGCCAGGCGAGGTTGGTCGCATTCAAAACGAGGCCGATCATGATCAGGATCCAGCCCAGGTTCGAGCCGATGTTGACCACCGGTACGAGAAAGGTGCGGATCTGCATCGGGAAGTAGTCTTCAGCGTCCTGCAGGGCATGTCCCAGCTCGTGGGCGGCAATCGCCACTGCGGCGACCGAGGGGCTTTCATAGACACCCTGCGAGAGAAACAGCGTCTTGTTGCGCGGATCATAATGGTCGCTGAGCTGGCCGCCTGTTGGGGCGACCTGGACGCCGTACAGATTGCCGGTCGAGATCAGCCGCTGGGCAGCCTGGGCACCGGTCAAGCCGCTGGACGCGCGGATGCGGCTCCATTTATTGTAGGACGAGCGCACGTACCAGGATGCCAGCGCCATGATGATGAACGCCGGGATCATGAAGATAAAGTACATCGGATCAAAGTAGAACATGGTTGCCTCCTATTCTTGAACGGGGGTGGCCGTCCCTGCCGGGATGCTGGTGGGCATGGAAGTCGGCAGGGCGGTGTTGTTGATCACTGCCAGCAATGTTTCGACGGCCGCGTCGAGCTGCGGATCGAGCTCCGCCTCGAAATCCTCCTGGGTCATCTCGACGATCACATCCGGCGTCAGGCCGACCTCTTCGATGGCGCGCTCGTCGGGGGTCAGCCACTTGGCGATCGTTACGCGGGCCGCACCCTGATTGGAGAGCGGCTGCCGGATCTGCACGGAACCCTTGCCAAAGGACTGCATACCCACAAGTTTTGCGCGGCCATAATCCTGCAGGGCACCTGCCAGGATCTCAGAGGCCGAAGCGGAACCTTCATTAATTAATACGACAAGCGGGATTTCTGTTGCGCGCCCATTGCCCATGGCTGAATATTCCTCCCGCTTCCCGTCGCCGAATTGTTCATACAAAACTACACCATCTTCGATGAATTCCGAAGATACTTCGATCGACGTGGACAGATAACCACCACCGTTATTGCGCAGATCGATGATCAGGCCGCGCGGATTCTGCGCCATAAGCTCATCGAGTGCCTGGCGCAATTCCTGGGTGGTATTGTCGCCAAAGGTGTTGATGTCCACGTAGCCGATGCCGTCATCGAGCATTCGGCCTTCCGCGCTGCGGATGACGATCTTGGAGCGGGTGATGACGAACTCGAGCGGTTCCTGCTCCCCCTCGCGGGCGATCGTCAATGCGACTTCGCTTCCACCAGGCCCCAGCACTTTTTGGCGCGCTTCTTCGGGCGCGACTCCTGTCATATCTTCGCCGTCGATGGCGATGACTTTATCTCCGGGCTGAAGGCCGGCTTCGTCTGCCGGTGAGCCCTCGATGGGGCTGATAATCGTCAGGTAATCACCCTCGACATCGACGTAGGCTCCGATACCCTCATAGGACCCCTGAAGAGAAAGGTTCTCACTCTCGAAAACTTGGGGCTCCATATAGTAGGTGTAATCATCGCCGAGGGCCTCCATCATGCCGCGGATCGCACCCTGCATGAGAAGTGTGTCATCGACGGGCTGGTCCACATACTGCTCATGGACAATGTTCCATGCTTCCCAGAACGGCACAAATAATGTTTGTAATTCACCCGGCGTCGCGGCCTGCTGTTCCGAGGTCGGGCTGGTATTGAACGGGTTCAAATCACTGACGACGGGAAGCTCCCCGCGAGCCGGCGAAAGATGTCCGACGATAAAACCACCGGAAAAAGCACCCGCCAGGAGGATCACGGCTACAAAAACACCTGCGATCGTTGCAACGGTTTTATTCACAAAAGCCTCCAATAGATATCCCACAACAATACTATGAGGTGATTAAAGTGGGATGAATTATTTGTATGAGTGATGTAAACAGTTTGTTGGCTTTCCCCACTTTCTTATGAAGGGTACTACTCCTCTTTTTTACTGTTTTTCTGCCTGCTGTCTTTTTGCAATTCTTCCATCTTCTGGTGCAGCTCGTCCATGGATTTGTTGGCCTGGCTGTCAAGCGGCTTGCTCAGTCCCTGCTTGAGGGCGTTCATCCAGTTCGAGCTCCCGCCCCGGGCTGCGCCGCGGGCGATGGCATACATGACAATATTTGCCCCGATGATCAAGGCAAGAAAGATCAAGGCGCCGATGACTGCATTTCCTGAATCCATGGTTATCTCCATAATAGCGAACGGAGGACAGTGTGTTCTGTTATGTCATCCGCTCAGGATTTCTGTCTTTTCGTTATTACCTGCTCATGATGCCAGCCCTTCCGGATTGTTACTGACTGCTGCATAGAAGGGTGACATTTGCGGGTCAATCGCCCAGCAAAATGGGTAAATGTCTCCAATCGGTGAAGACGCCGCTGGCATCCGGCGTGGGGACATCGGTGCCGTAGAGCAGGCTGGCCATGCCCACCTCCAGAGCGGCGCGGGTGGTACGCGGCAGGTCGTCGATCATCACACACTTGCGCGGGTCGGGCTCGTCCGCCAGGTCCATGGCGATGGCAAAGGACTCGGGCATCGGCTTGCAGTAGGGCCTGACCGCATGGACATCCACAACCGTGTCGAAAAGATCGTCCAGCTCAAGCACAGCCAGGACGCGCCAGGCATGGTTGGCATCGGCGTTGGTGAAGACCAGGTTGCGGGTGGGCAAAGAGGCGATCACCTCCCGCACGACCGGGTCCGGCTTGAGGAATTCGGTGAGAGGCACATCATGGACGTAGGCCAGGTACTCCTCCGTATCCACGTTGTGGCGTTCCTGCAGGCCGCGCAGGGTGGTCCCGTACATTTTGAAATACTGTTCGCGTAACAGGGGCACATCCGCTTCCGGGATGGCCATTCTTTCCAGCATATAACGGGTCATGCGTTCCTTGATCGCAGGCCACAGTCCGCTCGAGGAGGGATAGAGCGTATCGTCGAGATCGAAAAAGATTGTTGAAAATCGCATAACGAAAATTATAACCCTGCGAAGGTCGAACTTATTTCAAATGGCGGTTGAAAAAATCGACGCTGTTCTGGATGAACTGCTCCTCGCCCTGGCCGTAGAAGGTGTGCGGCATATCCTCGTAGTAGAGACATTCCACGTTCTTGCCCAGCAGGTTCAGGCGCTCGCAGGTGGTGACCGACCAGCTCATCGGCACCAGCTCGTCGGCGGTGCCGTGATGGATGCTGACCGCGGCGCTGATGTTATCGAAGAAATATATGGATGAGATACTGCCCAAGGCCTCGACCGGGACGTTCAGCTCTTCGATCCCGCGCGCCTGCCCGGACCACTCGCGGATGGCAGCATAGTTGGTCTGTTCATCCCCGGTCATAGCTGCATACAGCACTGCTGCTTTGACATCGTCGCTGACCGTGATGACGCGGGTCGAGATGCCGCCTCCCATGCTATGGCCCCACAGGCCAATGGAAGCAGGATTCGCGTTCCTTAATGGATCGGTCCCTGCGCTCTGCGACTGGACAATGGCGATCAGGTTCAGCACATCGATCGCCATACCCACGCGGAACAGGTTCTCCCCATCGTCCGAGGGGCGGTAGCCGCGCAGGTTGGGATGCAGGACGATATAGCCCGCCGTGGCAAGTGCGTCGGCGTAACGGGTGGTGTAATCGAGCGTGTTGTACACGGCCGGATCGATGTAGCCATGCAGGGCAATGATCACCGGATGGATCTCTCCATCGTTCGGGATGTTGGCGAAACCGTAAATACTGAGGCCGTCGCTGGGGTAGCGGATCAGATAGCGCGTGAAGTACAGGTTCTGGTCCATCACTTCGAGGAATTCGACCTGACCGCCGCCATAGGTCCGTGAGCGGAGATAGGCGTTGCTCCAGTTGTAATAAGGATCGGGAGTCGGGGAGATCGTTGGCAGGTGAGTGATCGTTGCTGTGGGGGGCTCGGTCGCGATCGGATTGGATGTAATTGGATGAGTAGCTGCCGGAGGGGGTGTCAGAACGGCCGGGCTGCAGGAAGCCAGTAGAAGACATACCAGGCCGATTACGGATAAAAATCGCTTCATGTTCTTTCCTATATGGTTTTACGGAGCCGGGTGGAACTTATAGAAATCCAATGCGGATTGGCGCAGATAACCGTCAGAAGCAGTCCCATACGCAGCCAACAAAACTGTCATTAACACAGGATAAGCCTTTTGCATGCGGATAATTATAGCCGTCAGCGGGTTATAATTCTGTCATGCCTATTCGACTGCTTTCCTCAGAAGTGGCGTCACAGATCGCCGCCGGAGAGGTTATCGAGCGGCCGGCGTCCGTGGTAAAGGAGCTCCTGGAAAACGCACTGGATGCCGGGGCGCGGTCCATTACGATCACGATCGAAGAGGCGGGGAAAAAGCTGATCGAGGTGGCGGATGACGGCTGCGGGATCCCCCCGCCTGAGCTCGAGCTGGCCGTGGCGCGTCACGCGACCTCCAAGCTGGTCCGCTCCGATGACCTGTTCTCCATTTCCACGCTTGGGTTCCGCGGCGAGGCCCTGGCCTCGATCGGTTCCGTCTCGCGGATGACGATTGTCTCGTGCGTGCAGGACGAACGGGAAGGGGCACGCCTGCGTGTGGAGGGCGGCCACCCCGGCCGGCTGGAACGGGTGGGGACGACTGTCGGCACCACCGTCCGTGTGCTGGATCTGTTCTACAACGTTCCGGCCCGCTTGAAATTCCTAAAGTCGGATATCACCGAGCGCCGGGCCATCGACCAGCTGGTCACGCGCTATGCACTCGCCTATCCTCACATCCGCTTCAAGCTATCTGACGGGAAAAACGT
>DASUOS010000382.1:0-11702 GCA_036276515.1 Anaerolineales bacterium
TCCATGGGTCCGCCTTCGGGCAGCAGGCGGCTCATCAGGATGCAGTAGGCATTCGTATCGATCCGTTCGGTCAGGTCGAAGGCGGCATCCAGATCCTTGCCGACGACGAACAGCCCATGCCAGGGCGCCATGACGGCGGCGGCATACTTGCGAATGGCCTCATCCTTGCCGTGCAGTCCCTCGGCGATCGCATCCGCCAGTTTTTCGGAATGGGCGGGAGCAAATTTGTCGACCACCGGGATGGTCCCGAACTTGAGGGTGGCTTCCAGGACCGGCTCGATCGGCTGGCCGGAAGCGACAAAGACCATCACATGCCGAGGGTGTGAATGCAGGACGGCCGTGCCATCCGGGAATTCCTTGTACAGCCGGTAGTGGACCCTGGCTTCGCGTGAAATGTCGCCGTCGCCTTCGAATTTGTTGCCCGCCAGGTCACTGACCAGCACCTGGTCCGGCTGAAGCTGCCAGTGACGGCGGCTTCCACTGAAGCGTGGCGTGATGCAGACCATGTCCCCGACCCGCACGCTGATGTTCCCGCCGGCAGAATCGGTGAGATGGCGCCCGAAAACCAGCTTACCGGTTTCCGCGATCTTGCGGCGGGTCTGGGTAATTAATTCGGCGCTGGATGGCTCTCGTTTCACTGGAGCGGTCTCCGTCGATCGCTCAGCTTCGATCTGCGAGATAAGCTCCAGCCGGGAGGCATGCCGCCCGCCCTCGTACTCCGCCTCCAGCCAGGATTTGACGATCATCCGGGCCAGCTCCAGGCCGACGACCCGGGCGCCCAGCGCCAGGACGTTGGTGTTGTTGTGCTGGCGAGAGAGCATGGCCGAATACGGCTCACTGCAGACGACGGCCCGAATGCCCTTCACTTTGTTGGCCGCGATCGACATCCCTACGCCCGTCCCGCAGATCAGGATTCCCAGGTCGGCCTGCTGCGAGGCAACGGCCGAGGTAACCTGCTTCGCGAATAACGGGTAATCCGTCCGTTCGGGGGAATGCGTCCCAAAGTCCTGGTGGCTGTATCCCAGCTCTTCGAGATATTTCTTGATCTCTTCCTTTAACGGGTACCCGATGTGGTCGCTTCCAATGGCTATTCGATTTCTCGAGATTGTTTCCATATCACCTGATTCTCCAGTTTATGCGGGGATACTTCCTGTTCCTCACGCCTGTGTTTTGCCCAAAGAGCGGCGCCGACCAAACCGCCGTTGATCCCCAGCTCCGCCAGCACGAAATCCACCTTCTGGAGCGGGATGACGTGCACGCGCTCGTGCACGGTCTGCACGATCGGGTCGAGCAGTAAATCACCGGCCACGCTCACCCCGCCGCCGAAAATGACCCGCTGCGGGCTGATCACGCCCAGGATATTCCCTACCGCGATCCCCAGATAGGTCCCGGCGCGCTGCAGGATTCCCCTGGCGATCGGGTCCCCTTCCCTGGCCGCCTGGACGACGATCCCCGCATCGATCCTGTTCAGATCATGATCGACCAGCTCGCCGATGCGGGTCGTGTGACCGTGCATCACTTCCTTAACGCCCATGGCCGCGATGGCCGGTCCGGAGGCGTAGAGCTCGAGGCAGCCCTTGCCTCCACAGCCGCAGGGCAGGCCATCCACTTCGACGACATGATGGCCGAACTCGCCGGCCGTCCCGCCGATCCCCAGGTGGAACTGTCCATTGACGATCACGCCGCCTCCGATGCCGGTCCCGATCGCCAGGCAGGCAGCCGTCTCCGCGCCGCGGCCGGCGCCAAATTTCCATTCGCCAAGGGTGATCGCCCGCACATCGTTGATCAGCGCTACCGGAAGCTGCACCTGCTCCTCGATGATCGCCTGCAGGGGCACATCCAGCCACTTGCCCGGCAGGTTCGGAAGGAGCTGTATGATGCCGGTGTCGATATCCGGAGTGCCGGGCACACCGATCCCCACGCCCCGGACCGCGCCGTTCAACACATCGTTCTCCCGGGTCAGCTCGCGAATGAGATTTACGATACGGCGGATGACTGCGTCCTGGCCTTCTGCCGCCAGTGTAGGACACTTGCGCTGGTGGAAGATCTCGCCGGTATCCGTATCCGCGATGGCCGCCCGCAGGTTCGTCCCACCCAGGTCAATGCCGATATAGCGATTCATGAACTGATCATCCTTCTCTCAACGAACGAGGCTAGAGCCTTCTTTATTTCCTCGGGCGTCCCCATGTTCCATCCTTCTTGTCAAGCTCTTCGAACAGGTCCAGGACCAGCCGGACCGATTCGGCAAGCTTTTCTGCACTGATCCACTCCACGGTATCGGAGAGTGTATGATAAATATCCCGAATGCCCCTGCTTGTCAATGCAATGCTGGGGACACCCTGTGAATAAAAAATGTAATGATCGCTGGCCGGCCAGGGTTCCACGCGGATCATGCTCGGAACCTTTCGGATCGCCGCATCCACCAATGCATCAAAATCGGGGGAGGCGGAAAACGTGGCGGCAGTGGTGGTGCCTGTGTAGGGGCCAACGCCGTCGATATTGATGGCTGCGGCCACCTGGTCGAACCCATTCTCCAGCCTGCTTGCATATTCCATATCGCCCAGGCCGGCGCCCTCTTCGCCGGTGAAGGCGATCCACTCCAGGGTGTGACGATGTTTTCCCTGCGACAGGATCTCAGCCAGCGTGAGAAGGACCCCCACCCCGGCCGCATTGTCATACGCACCGGGAGTATCCACCTTCGAATCGTAATGCGCGCAAAACACAATCCGCTCGGGGATATCACCCGGCAGTCTGCCGATCACATTGGAGGTATGACTTGGAATTCGAGAGGCGGCGATCTTCATCTGCACGACTGCGCCCGGACTCTTCAACAGTTTCAGCCCGGAGCTGGCCGACACCGTGACCGAGGGGATATCGAGGTCAAAGTCCTCGATCAGGCGCCAGCGGGCGTGCAGGGTCGGGTTGACAGTGATGATCCCGGCGGGATGCCGCTCCTCCAGCAGCTGGAGGATGCGCCGGTCGCGCTCGGAAACGTAGATGCCGCCCTTTGTCGCCAACTCGGTCTGGGCCATGTCTCCGTAAAAGACAGGGATCCGGCCAGAAATCTCTGCCTGCTCCAGCTCTGCCGGTGTGCAGATCGGCAGGATGGATGCCGTAATATCACAGGATGGAGAAAACGTATTGGCAGAGGCTTCCAGCAGTTCCCCATTCAATTCCAGCGATGTGTGCCCGGCGGACCAGTCTGGGCAGGGAATTTCCTGTGTCTCCACAGTCAGGCCGCATCGCTCAAAGATCCTGCAAATGGCATCGGCCGCAGCCCGGTTTGCAGCGGACCCGATCGGCCGGGTTCCAATATCGACAGACAGGTGTCTTACGTGTTCCAGAGCTTGCTCGCCAATTGTTTTCAAGTGTCACTTCCGGGATATGACAAAAATGGGAGAGCCTTAATGTGAAAAGGGATTGACTCTCGATAACCCTTTGACTATAATGATAAAAACGTTTGCGTAAACGTTTACCTTCGACAGTATACCCGATTTTTTCAAGGAAATCCATACATGACAACCATTCGAGAGGTAGCAGAAAGCGCTGGAGTGTCGTATGCCACCGTCTCCCATGTCATAAACAATACGAGGCTCGTCTCTCCGGAAACCCGTGAGCGGGTATTGGCGGCAATGGACGCCTTGAATTATCGCCCGAACGCGCTGGCGCGCTCCCTGCGCCAGGGGAAAACGAATACCATCGGTCTTGTCCTCCCCGACAGCGCCAACCCCTTCTTTGCAGAGATCAGCCGCAGTATCGAAGACGAGGCCTTCAAAAAAGGATACAGCGTCTTTTTGTGCAACACCGAGCTGGACACCCAGCGCGAGCTGTTCTATGTGGATGTCTTGAGCAAGAAACAGGTGGACGGGATCATTTTCGTCGCGGCCGGCGACCAGGCCGATTCGCTGGATTACCTGATCCAGCGCAGGATGCCGCTGGTGATGATCGACCGTGAGGTCCCGAACGTCGAAGCCGACGCGGTCCTGACCGATAACCAGCTCGGCGGCTACCTGGCCACCCGCCACCTGCTCGACCTGGGCCACAGGCGCATCGCCTGCATCGCCGGACCCTCTTCCATTACCCCCAGCTCAGAGCGGATCATTGGCTACCGGAAGGCACTGGAGGAGGCCGGGATTTCGTACGATGAAAACCTGATCCTGCGCGGCGATTACCATGCGCAATCCGGGATGGATATCACCCATATCATTCTGGGGATGGATCCGCGGCCCACGGCTATCTTCGCGCTGAACGATTTGATGGCCCTTGGCGCCCTGCGCGCGGCGGCCGAAGCCGGATGCTCCATCCCCGGAGATCTGTCCGTTGTCGGCTACGATGATCTGGAGATCTCACGCTTTACAAATCCTCCCCTCACTACCATTGCACAACCGAAGAAGGAAGTCGGCACGCGGGCGGTCAACCTGCTGGTCGAACGAATGTCCACGAAAAGCCAGCCTCCCGTCCGCCTCGTCCTGCCGCCGGAGTTGATCGTCCGGCGGAGCACACGATAGCCGTGGAAAATAGGCACAGGTGCAAATGAACCCGAAGATCGTTGTTGTTGGAAGCGCCAATACAGACTTTGTTCTTAGCATGCCTGAGCTGCCGTCCAAAGGGGAAACGGTCCTGGGCGATCAATTTCGCGTGGTGCGCGGCGGCAAAGGCGCCAACCAGGCGGTGGCAGCCGCCCGCCTCGGTGCCGAGGTCACATTCGTGGCCCGCCTTGGAAAGGACAGCTTTGGCAACGAGGCCATCGCCGCATACAGGGAAGAGGGCATTTCCACCGAATTCATCGTACAGGACGCGGACGTCCATTCCGGTGTTGCGCTGATCCTGGTCAACCAGAGCGGGGAAAACATGATCGCCGTCGGACCCGGAGCCAACGGCCGCCTCACCCCAAGCGACGTCCGGGCGGCGAGCGATGCGATCCGCGAAGCCGACTGTGTGCTGCTGCAGCTTGAAATTCCCCTGGATGCCGTCCAGGCAGCGGTCGAAATCGCCCATGCCAACAACGTGCGCGTCATCCTCAACCCGGCCCCCGCCCAGAAATTATCCCCTGAGCTTCTCAAATCCATCGATATCCTCACACCGAATGAAACGGAAGCTGCCATCCTGGCAGGCCAGGATCCAGCCTCGAAGGATCAAAAGTCCCTGGCCGAGCTTGCTTCCATTTTAGGTATTCCCCAGCTGGTCGTCACGCTGGGCTCCAGAGGCGCATGCATAGTGCAGGGCAGGGAACGGACCGACGTTCCCACGTTCACGATCAAGCCGGTGGACACGACCGCTTCAGGAGATGCATTCAATGGTGCACTGGCCGTCGCCCTGGCCCGCGGTGAGGAACTCACACAGGCCGTCCGCTATGCGAACGCGGCGGGTGCGATCACCGCCACCCGACATGGAGCACAGCCCTCCCTCCCCACCCGTCAGGAACTGGAACAGTTCATGGCCTTATCAGCGCCTGGATTAAACCCGGCAGTCCAGGACGCTGTCGACTCGCCGAATCGAGCAGGCAACCTATCGTAATGCCGGGCATCTCACTCTATTCCGAGGAGGAAGAAATGCGAAAGGAAAGATCGTTCGTCTGGGCAATCACCGTATTGCTCATAGTGGTTTCGCTGGTGCTCGCATCCTGCGCGCCGGCGCCCACCGAAGCGCCGGCTCCCGTTGAGCCTGCGACGCAGGAACCTGCGGCAGAACCCACCGAAGCCGCGACGGAACCTGCTGCCGAGGCAACCGAGGCTCCCGTGGGTGAGGACTACAGCCCCGAGATCGTGATCGATGAACCGGTGACGATCACGTTCGCCAACTTCAATGACATGGAGACACCGTTCTGGCTGGGACTCAAGGAAGATTTTGAGGCGATCCATCCGAACATCACCGTTGAGTTCCAGACGGTACCAGGCGAAGAGCTGTTCGACAAGCTGCTGGCTCAGATCGCAACAGGCAACCCGCCGGATGCGGCATATGTCTCCGACTGGATGACCGGTGCCTTCGCCCAGGAGGGCGGCCTGGCCCCCCTGGATGAGTACATTGTCAAGAGCAATCTCATCATGCTGGACGACTATGTCCCGGCGTTCCTGGAGACATCCCAGGTGGATGGCGCCCAGTACGGTCTGCCCATGACCAGTGAGACAACCGGCCTGTTCTACCGCACCGACCGCTTCGAGGAAGCCGGTCTCGACCCGAACAACCCACCCAAGACCTGGGATGAATTCCAACAGGCTGCCGAGGCTCTGACCAACCCTGCCGAGAATAAGTACGGCTTCGCCGTCTTTGCACCGGTGGATGAAGCCGCTTATAACTTCTACCCCTGGCTGTGGCAGGCTGGCGGCGACCAGCTCAATCCTGATGACCCGACCGATGTAGTCTGGGACAGCCCGGAAGGCCAGAGAGCCGCAGAGTTCTACGCGAATCTGGCACAATATGCACCCCCGGACCTCATCAATGCAACCGCCTGGGATGCCCGCGTGCCCTTCGCCAATGGCGATGTAGCCATGCTGATGGCCGGTGGATGGCTGGTCGGCGAGCTGATGACCCAGTTCCCGGATGCGACCGGCAGCTGGGCCGTAGCGCCTCTGCCAACGGATGCGCGCTGCGCGACGACGATCGCTGGAGACCACCTGGTGATCTTCTCCGGCTCTGAAAACAAGGAAGCAGCCTGGAAATGGATCGAGTTCATCTCTGCCCCGGCCAGCATGATCGAGCTGAATGTGGGCACACCGGATTACCCGAGCGCCCTGCTCCCGCCGCGCCAGTCCCTGCTGGATGATCCGACCCTCTACGAAACACGGCCCTACATGCAGGGCTTCAAAGACAACCTGGAGTGCGCCTACGTTCCGGAGGCCGATCAACCGAGATACTACGAAGCCCAGCAAATCCTCGGTGAAGCCCTGGGACGCGCTTTCTATGGTGAGATCGACGGTCCTACTGCCGTGATCGAATCTGCCGCGGAAGCGGAAGCTATGTTACAGGAAGAATAAACCTCCTTCTCCTCATATCGTCGAACCCTCCCTTTTCAGCTTCGGCTGGAAAGGGAGGGTGAAAGAAGGGGATCTGGCAGGAAGACGGCAGGAAACCGAGAAAGGAAAAGCATGGCCGTTACAGATCTATCTACACCTCAACCGCGCACAAGCCGTTGGCGTGAGACACTCCGGCAGGTTCGCAAGAACTGGTCTGCCTATATGTTCCTCGCGCCGGGCCTGATCCACTTTATGATTTTCACTCTGTTTGCAGTGGGGTTCGCCTTCTACATCAGCTTCCATGAGTGGAATATCATCCGGCCAGAAAAGCCTTTTGTAGGCTGGGAAAACTACCTGCGTCTTTTCGAAGATAAGCGCTTCCACCGCTCTGTGATCAATACGTTCACATTCATGGTCGGCGTTCCCCTTAACCTGATGTCAGGTCTGGCGGTCGCCCTGCTTTTGAACACAAAGGTTCGCGGGCAGGCCTTATTCCGCACGATGTACTACATCCCGGTCGTCACGCCGCTGGTAGTCTCCTCGATCATCTGGAAGTGGGTGTACCAGGGCGATTACGGGCTGTTGAATTACTACCTGCTTAAGTTCGGGCTCATCCAGGAAAAGATCTTCTGGCTGGCCGACCCGGACCTGGCCCTGCCGGCATTGATCCTGATGGGCATCTGGGGTGGGACCGGTTTTACCATGGTGATCTACCTGGCAGGCCTGCAATCGATTCCCCAGGAAATGTACGATGCCGCCGAGGTGGACGGCGCCAATGGCTGGCAGCGTCTGATCCACGTCACCGTCCCTCTGCTCCGGCCGACCACGTTTTTCCTGTTCATTACCGGGATCATTGGCGCCTTCCAGATCTTCACCGAAGTGTACATTATGACGAACGGCGGCCCTCTGAACCGGACGACAACAATTGGATATTACCTGTATGTCAATGCCTTCCGCGAGTTGGATATGGGATATGCAACAGCCATGGCGTTCGCCCTGTTCGCGATGATCTTCATCTTCACACTGGTCCAGTGGAAGTACACGCGCGGCGATATTGAGTACTAGAGAGGAGCGACAAAGTGGCAATCACACGAACTGAAAAAGGTGTTTCCAAGCCGGAGACAATCAGCCGGCCCGTCGCCCGGACCATTAAGTGGAAGAGCCTGCTTGGCAAGCTCATCGTCTATCTGCTCCTCTCTACCGGCGCGATCATCTTCATCGCACCGTGGGCCTGGATGGTCTCTGCCTCGTTCCAGCCGATCGGAGATATCTTCGAATGGCCGCCCAACTGGATTCCCGATACGGTGACACTGCAAAACTACACCCGCTTCCTCACGGCAGAAGGTTTCTTTCGCTGGGTTTTGAATAGCGGGTTTCTGGCTATTGTCGTGCTGATCATCCAAATGTTCTTCAATTCGATGGCTGCGTACTCGTTCGCCAAGCGTAAGTTCCCGGGCAGGGATGGGCTGTTCCTGCTGATGCTTGGCACGCTGATGATCCCCGGCCAGCTATTCCTGATCCCCAACTATCTGATCCTGCTGCGTGCACCCCTGTTCGGAGGCAACAACCTTCTTGGCGTGGGCGGTCACGGCATGCTGGACTCGTTCTGGGGCATCATTATCCCGTATTCCTTCAGCGTCTGGAGCGTGTTCTTCATGCGCCAGTATATGAAGACCATCCCTGACGACCTCCTGGATGCGGCCCGGATGGATGGAGCGTCCGAATTCACAATCTACTCCAAGGTTGTTCTGCCGCTGTGCGGCCCGGTCCTGGCGGCGCAGGCGATTTTCACCTTCACATTCGTCTGGAACGATTTCTTCTGGCCGTTGATCGTGACCAGCAGCTCCGAGCTCCGCACCCTGCAGCTCGGCCTGGCGCTCTTTATTCTTAAAAACAAGACCGTCTGGGACATCGTCTTTGCCGGCTCGGTGATCTCCACCCTGCCCGTGCTGCTGATATTCATATTCTTCCAGAAATATTTCATCCGCGGCATTGCCCTGACCGGAATGAAGTAACAGAGTATACGCGGACACTGAGATGCAGCGAAAAAAAACAACCGGCTGGGAAGAGGCTGTCCTGGACCGCAGGAGTTTTCTGCGTCTGTGCGCCGTGGGGGCGGGCGGCGCGCTGATTGCCGCCTGCCAACCGAGCCTTATGGAAGCCGTTGAGACGAGCACGCCGTTCCCAACCGCCACTCCCTCGGTAAAGATCAGACACAACCTCCAAGACCAGGATGCCTGGACCTGGGTCAAGCAGGTACAGGTGGGTGTATCGGATGGTGAATGCGAGCGAGTGATCTTCCGTGCCAATGGGCAGGAGTTCGAAGCGCAGCCGGATGGCGACACATATAGCGCGGATGTCCGGCTCGCGGAGGGAGAAAACCAGGTCCGTGCTGTCTGCATACTAACGGGAAGCGCAGAGGTCGAGTCGGAACCGGTCGTCTTCACGGGACGCCTCAGGCAAGCCCCCAGAGCCGTGATCCAAATCGAGGTGGGTGCTGGCCAGATCACCCTGGATGGAAGTGGGAGCCTGCCAGCGGAAGGAACACAGTCAGCCATTGTTGAATATATATGGTCTGCCCGGGAAGCTAACCCTGCTTCCCTTCCATTGACAATTGGTGAGCTGAGCGGAGAGGTAAGCGGACAGGCGATCTCGCTCGCTGCTCCCACGGCTGACGGTGAATACTATCTCAACCTGCGCGTCGTGGACGAAGCTGGACGTGAAGATACCAGCACAACCTATTTCGTCGTGGAAAACGGCCAGCCCCGCATCCCCGACTATGATCATGAGAATCCTGCCTGGCTCGAAACGGCGGTGGTGTATGGCGTGATCCCCTTCCTGTTCGGGAGTCCTGCCTTTCAAGCGGTCCGCGAGCGGCTGGATGACCTGGCTGACCTGGGGATCAATGCGATCTGGCTTGGCCCGATCAACCAGCACCCGGCCGACGATTATGGGTATGCAGTCGAAGATTACTTTAGGCTGGATCCTTCGTATGGGACGGTCGAAGATTTCCGGGAGCTGGTGCAGACTGCCCACGAGCGCGGCATCCGCGTCCTGATGGATTTCGTCCCCAACCATACTTCGGATACGCATCCTTATTTTCTGGACGCGCAGGAGCGCGGTCCCGAGTCCCCGTACTGGGATTTCTACGACCGGGATGAGAATGGGAACTATACCTATTACTTCGAGTGGACGAATCTGCCCAACCTGAATTACGATCATCCGGAAGTCCGGCGCATGATCACCGAAGCCTTTGCCTACTGGGTGCGCGAGTTCGACGTGGACGGGTTCCGCGTGGATGTGGTCTGGGGGGTGAAAGAACGCCGTCCGGACTTCTGGCTCGATTGGCGGCGGGAGCTCAAGCGCATCAAGCCGGACCTGATGCTGCTGGCCGAGGCAACGGCCCGGGATCCCTACTACTTCGAAAACGGCTTCGATGTTGCCTACGATTGGATCAGCCGGCCCGGCGGCTGGGCCTGGGAAGTCGTTTGGAACGCCTACAAGTACCGGCTGCTATCCTACAACATGACAACTGCCCTGACCAATCCGCCAGATGGCTATCCCAAGGATGCGGTTATCTTCCGCTTCATTAACAACAACGATACGGGAAAGCGCTTCATCACCCGCCACGGTGAAGGCGTGGCACGGGTCGCCACGGCCATGCTGCTCACGCTGCCCGGCATCCCCTGCCTGTACACAGGAGATGAATACGGGCTGGAGTTCGAGCCCTACCAGCAGGTCGAGCCTCTCACGTTCGCCGAGCAAGTTCCTGGCCTGCGTGACTATCATCGGCGCCTGATCGAGCTTCGCAGGGAAATTCCCACACTGCGCTCGCGGCTCTGGACTCCCATTACCACAGACCCGATCCCTCAAAGCGTGTTCACGTATATACGCTATTCTGATCAATCGGGCGCTCCAATTCTCGTGTTGTTGAACTTTTCGGAGGAGCCAGCCGAATTCAGGTTCGATCCCCCCGAGGGATTCAATGCTTTGCCTGGCGGCGCAAGCTTATACGATCTTCTTAACGAAGAAGAAGTCCCCGCTTTCGATGGGAGCCGGATGTGGATTTCCGTACCGGGCTTGACGGCCCGGGTGCTTGCGGAAGCACCCATCGCCTGATCGATGGAAAACCAAGCGCTCCAACGCCGGGAATTCCTGCGCCTGAGCATCGTGCTGGCAGGCGGGCTCCTGGTCACGGCGTGCCAGAACAAAAAGATTTTACAACCCCCCGGCACAATATCTGCACCGCCGCAGGAGGCAGGTATGCAGTTGAACGGCCATCCCGGCGATGTCTGGGCGTTTACAAAGCAAGTGCGCGGCAGCATGACCAACCCTGCCTCCTGCCAGTCCGTTTGGATCGATAACCGTGGCAAGCGCGTGCAAGCCCTTCTACAAGAATATATCTTTTCTGCGGATGTCCCGATCGACCCCGGGGAGAACTCCCTGAAAGCCGTTTGTCAGCATTTGAATGAGGAGGAAGAATTGTCCAACGAAGTGAACATCACCGGCCGCCTGCAACAGCGGCCGAAAGCGATCATCAACATTTCCCTTTCTGATGAGCGACTTGTCCTGGATGGGACGGGCAGCCAGCCGGACGAGCTGGATCACCAGCCGATCCGCGGATATATGTGGTCCGCGCGTGCAGGGAATCCGGTGGATCTGTTCCCAGATGAAACGCGCGGCCCCAGCATGGAGCTGGAAGCCCCGGCTGTGGATGGCGAATATTATCTCTCGCTGCGTGTTATCGAT
>DASUOS010000383.1:0-4493 GCA_036276515.1 Anaerolineales bacterium
AGTTGCCACTCTGGTCGCGGACGGTGTGGAGGATCTGGAATATTACGTGCCCCTGATGCGCCTTCAGGAGGAGGGCGCCCGCGTGCTGACCGCTGCCATAGAACTGAAACCGGTCCATGGCAAGAACGGGCTGGAGATCACTCCCGATATACGGATCGATGTTCTGGCTGAGGAGGACCTGTTCGCGCTCATTATCCCTGGCGGGTGGGCCCCGGACAAACTGCGCCGCTATTCCGCCGTGAAGGACATCGTCCGGGAAATGGACTCGCGGGGCCGGACGATCGGGATCATCTGTCACGGCGGGCTGGTCGCCATTTCGGCCGGGATCATGCAGGGCCGCCGCGCCACCGGCTCGCTGGGCATCAAGGACGACATCGTCAATGCCGGTGGGAGCTGGGTGGATGAGCCCGCCTTTCGTGACGGAAACCTGATCTGGGGACGGGTGGTGGCGGATATCCCCGATTTCTGCCGCGAGCTGGTCCAGGCGCTGGTGGAAAAATCTGCACAACCTGAAACCTCCAGGTAAACCATCACCCGGGTTCCGTGAAGCCCGGGTGATGGTTCAATACCGATATTCTCAAATTTTAGTTGCAGCCTGGTAATTTGAAGCTGGCGATGCGCGTCTGCCACCCTGCCGCGCTGGACGCCTGTCCCGCTGCCGTGTAGTACTCGTTGACATACCAGAAGGTGCAATCGTCCACCGGATCGATGTTCATGGATGTATAGTCACCCCAACGGGAATTGGTGGTGGTTTGCACGCCGGTTCCATCGATGATGGTTCCCTCACCCAGGTTCATCTGTCCTAACGGATCACCGGCCAGTCGACCGGTATAACGAATCCCCGGGTAGACGTTCACACCATTGACCACGCTGTAGCCGAGAGCCATGTTGCCCTGCTTGTCCTGGGCCACACTTCCCATCCAGCGATGGACGCCATCATTGGGGGCGTAGGTTCCCTGCTGGTAGAGTGAATAACTGGAACCGCCGGCCGGATAAACTGTGCCGCCATTGGAGCGCCGGATTTCATACCATCTCATACCGGCCACACCGGGCAGGGCCTCTACAGTTTGGGTTGTTACCAGTGATTCATATCCCTTGAAATTGCGGTAGGCAAGCCTCCAGGTCGGCCGCTGCCGGTAGGACAAGACATCCAGGTACTGGGCGGTATTTGTAATGCCGGGCTGCGGCAGGCAGTCGCGGGAGGTCGGAGCACAGGGGAAGATCGAGTCGAAACTAGCGACCGGGAGCTGCGCGGCCAACTCAAGCGAGGCTGTAGGCGTTGAGCGCCAATGGACCTGCAGGTCCCAGATGTTGACTGCATCAAAGGTTGCACCATAGGGGGAGTTGTCGTCCTGCGTGCCTACGATAGGGATCTTCGAGAGAGGCGGCGGCTTTTGTTTGCCATCGATATCTGCTGGTAGCAATCCATCTCCGATCAGCTCGAGGGGTACAACGTCTGAGTCAAGGAAGAACTGCACGGCTCGGGCATCCGGTTCGCCGTTGACCATCTTATTCTTTTCGAGCGCGTAGACGCTTATTCCATATCGATTCACCAGCCCGAAGTCACGGGTAGTGAGTACATAAGAATCCGTCCAGACACCATATTTGGGGTAGTCAGGGAAGAAATAGCCGCCGTCAGGATCCGGTTGGGTTATGAACGCGTACCGGTAGTATGCGCCGGTTGGGTCGCCGGTTTGTGAGATCGCAACACAGTCATAGAACGGCAGAGCCGGATCATCCAGCCCGCGCGTGGTGAACTGTGTGAGCAGCCAGCGGTCCACGAACTGGTCATACACTACGATCGGATCCCCCGAAGGATCCGTGCAATCCTCGACGGGGAAGTCTGCCCACAAGGTGCCGGTATCCACAGGGCCCAGTAATAGATTGCCCTGCTTGTCATAGACACCGAAGACGAGGTTGATCATCTCCACATAGTGATTCGGTCCGACGTCGCCAACCGGGTCGGGCGGGTTGACGCGGAACCCAAATGTGTTGAAGTTATCCTGGTTACTTAATCCTTCGAAGTTGGCCAGCGGAGATGGAATCGACTGGGTTACTACAGGGGAGGTGATCGCCTCGTCGCCGGAATAACCCGTGTTGGTTAAAGTGGCTCCCCGGTCTGGTCGAATATCCTTGATTTCATTGGTGGGAGGGGATCTTCTGGGTGGGGTGTTTGCCGCCAGGTCACGCAGCGCTGGCGAGACATCGAACGCTACCGCATTCGAGAACTTTGGGCCAGGACCCCTGAACCTGGGTGCAGACGACGGTGAGTCGGATGGAGCCGCCGCGGCTGGAACCACCGCCAGCAGGCTCAACACGACGATCAGTGTGAGCGCGATACTTGGAAATCTGTTGGACTTCATTTTGTGTTCTCCTCTACAAAAACGCAATCCAGGTGGTTAATTTGACGATTTTCGGAAAAAAACTTTGGATCTTGTGCACCTCCTTTGCCAAACAAACCGATACCCCTTGACCATAGTCCGATGGTTTGGCGAGATCGTAACGAACAAATACTTTCTTTATTGTGCTGTGATTGTGGTATTGGGATGCCTGCTGGGTGGATTGTTCGTATGGAAAACCTACGTGATAAAGCATCAGGTAGGCGTACATCTATTGTATTCCCATTGCGTGTGGATTTCAATCATTAATTTTCCCCCATCCCTGTGAAAAGCTATATAGTTAATGAAGAATGCCCGCGATTCCCTCTTCAAAAAAGGGAACCGCGGGGCAAAGTTAAAGTTATTTCAACAAAACTTATTCCGAAATTTCCTTGACCACTTCACCTGTCTGTTCGGGTTTGTTCATTCGCGTGGCAATATCGGCCTGGGCGATGATCCCTACCAGGTTTTCATTATCATCCACGACCAGGATACGGCGCAGCTGGTTCTGCGACATGGCATCCAGTGCCGCCTGGATGTCGTCATCCTGGCGAACGGTTACCACGTCTGTGGTCATGACCTCACTCACTCTTGTGGTGTTGGGATCCCGTCCCTCGGCCACCACTTTTAATGTCAGGTCGCGGTCTGTGACGATCCCCTGCAGCCGCTTGGTGGTCACATCATCCACGATGGGAATGGGACCCACATCCTGCTCCTTCATCAGCTGAGCCACACTGACCACGGTGTCTTCGGCCTGGGCGCACACCGGATTGGTCGTCATCACGTCACTACAAGTCGTCATGGTTCTACCTTTCCTTTCTGTATAATGCTTGCCAGCCCGCGAAACCCCGGGCTGGCTCAAGCGTTTGGTTCGTTTGTTATAAGAGACGAACAATGAGGAGGATGACGACGATGATCAACAGAATGTGCAGGACATTTCCCACTCTCGGAATCCCTGCTCGCCCGCCTCCAAAGAATCCCACCAGCCATAAAATGAGCAGAATGGCAATAATGGTTTCCAGCATGTGATACTCCTTTCTACTGAGTTCGGCGCTGCCGTTCCTGAATAAGAATCGTCGATTGGCTCCGCCTCCCAGCAGCCTTTATTTAGTTAACGCCAAATTAAATTGTTTGTTACAGTACAAGGGAACAGCTGCTGTTCCCTTGTACACTCTCGAAAAGATGTAAAATTCTACTTATATGTCCCGCCGGCCGATTTTTTCACGCCGAAATTCGCCAAGAGGTCTCCACCTGCCGCTTGGTTTGATCCTCGTTACCATTTCGATCGTCCTGTGTGTGCTGATTCCATCCACACCGCTCGAGGCTTCTCCCCAGGACGTTACCGGTCCCGCCGCTCCCACGGCGCTTGCAACCTTCACACGGCCTCCGCCGCCGACGAAGGAACATATCGGCCGCATCATTTTCACCTGCACGCGCGGCGACTATAACCAGCTCTGCATGGTCTACGCCGATGGGACCGGGTACCAGCAGCTTACGAGCCTCGAGGCGCACAGTTATTATCCTGTCTATTCACCGGAGGGTGGCTCTGTCGTCTATGCTTCGAATCAGAACGGCGGGGTATTCGACCTGTTCCACTTCACCTTCGAAGGCGCCCAGCTCACCCGCCTGACCGAATTCATTGGCAATGTGATCTCGCCAACCTTTTCACCCGATGGCAGGCAGGTCCTGTTTGCCAACCGCAACACCGAAGGGCCGACCTCGCTGTGGACGGTGGACATTTCGGGCGAGAATCCCAACTTGTTGTATTCGGGACCTTCCCCGATCGTGGCGGTGGATTGGTCGCCGACCGGGGAGCGGATCGCCTTTGCCATGGCCGTGGACCAGCCGGATTCCTACGAAATCTTCGTGATGAACGCCGACGGGTCCGACGCCCGCCAGCTGACGCGCGGCCTGCCGGGGATCGGCGGCAGCGTCGATTGGTCGCCGGACGGCCGCTCGCTGTTGATCTATGCCGGTCTGCCGGGTGATAAAAACGTGTTCCTGATCGATGTCGCCGCGGAGACGGCCGCCCAGCTGACCAATGGCGGGAACAATGCGGCCTCCTCCTTCTCCCCCGATGGTCAATGGATCGCCTTTAATTCCTTACGAAATAAC